>JADGHQ010000060.1 GCA_019683805.1 Thermoleophilaceae bacterium | reverse complement strand
GGTGGCAACGGCAACGGGGGCGGCGGGGGCTCCGCCACGACGAGCGCTCCGACGACCCAAGCGGGCACGCAGACCTCCGGCGGCGGCGGCAAGAGCGTGACGGTGACGATGAAGAACATCCAGTTCGCGCCCAAGAGCCTGACGGTCGCGAAGGGCACGACCGTCGTGTGGCGGAACGAGGACGCGGTCCCGCACGATGTGACGAAGACCGGCGGCCCCGGGTCGAGCTTCTCGTCCGGCACCGGGAACCTCCAGCAGGGCGACACCTACAAGCAGACCCTCTCGACCCCCGGCAAGATCAGCTACGTCTGCACCATCCACCCGGGGATGGAGGGCACGATCACGGTCAAGTAGACCGGCGCAGGCCGAAGCCGCGCAGAAGCAGCAGGGCGGACTCCGCCAGGCCGCCGCGCGCGGGCAGCAGGCCGAGCTGGACGCCCGCGTCGTAGAGGTCGAAGAAGCCGCGCGCGCGCCGCACGCGGCCGTCCTCGAGCTCGACGTAGTGGATGCCGAGCACCACCAGGAAGCGGTGCGTGGCGGGCAGCGGCCCGAGCTCCTTCTCGTGCGTGCCCGCCGCGCGCCAGGCGACGCACGCGAGCCTGCCCTCCGGCTCGCGCAGGACCGGCGCGGTGCGCTCGACCCGGAGGTCCGGGATCGCCGAGCGCAGCCGCTCGGCGTGGCGCTCGAGCGCCTCGACGCCCATGATCGGCGCGACTGCGACCGGGTCCTCGTACTGGACGTCCGCGGTGCAGCAGGCGGCGAAGGCGGCCTCACCCTGCCAGGCGGCGAGCCAGCCGCTCGCCCAGGCCTCCGCGAGCTCCTCGCTCACGTCAGCTCCGGCACGCCCTCCATGGGCGTCGACGCCTCGGCGTAGAGCCGCCGCGGGATGCGGCCCGACTCGTAGGCGAGGCGCCCGGCCTCCACCGCGAGGCGCATCGCGCGCGCCATCCCCACCGGGTCCTCGGCCCGGGAGACCGCGCTCGCGAGCAGCACGGCGTCGCAGCCGGCCTCGAGCGCCAGGGCGGCGTCGCTGGCGGTGCCCACGCCGGCGTCGAGGATCACCGGCACGCGCGCCTGCTCGACGATCAGGCGCAGGTTGTAGGGGTTGTTGATGCCCATGCCGCTGCCGATCGGCGATCCCAGGGGCATCACCGCGGCGCAGCCCGCGTCCTCGAGGCGGCGCGCGAGAATCGGGTCGTCGCTCGTGTAGGGGAGCACTACGAAGCCCTCGCTCACGAGCGTCTCGGCGGCGTCCAGGAGCTCGACGGGCTCGGGCAGCAGCGTCTTGTCGTCGCCGATCACCTCGAGCTTCACCCAGTCGGTCTCGAACGCCTCGCGCGCGAGCCGCGCGGTCTGGACGGCGTCGCGCGCGGTGAAGCAGCCGGCGGTGTTGGGCAGCAGCTTGACCCCGGTGCGCTCGAGCACATCGACGATCGAGCCGCGGCTCGCGGGATCCACGCGCCGCAGCGCGAGCGTGGCCATCTCCGCGCCCGACGCCTCCACGGCCGCCGCCATCGTCTCGAGGCTGCGAAAGCCGCCCGTGCCGATGATGAGGCGCGAGCGGAACTCGCGATCCGCGATCCGGTAGGAGCCGTCAGCCACCCTGCACCGCCTGCACGACCTCGACGCGCTGCCCCTCGGAGAGCTTCGTCGTCTCCCACTGGCCGCGCGGCACGACCTCGCCGTCCACGGCCACCGCCACGCCGCGGCCGCTCGGCTCGGCGCCAGCGGCGGCCACGGCCGCGCTGACGGTCGTGCCGTCCGCCAGCTCGCGCGGCTCGCCGTTCAGGAGCACCTTCACAGCGCGCCTCCCAGCGCCCGCTCGCGCGCGGCGAAGCGGTCCGGCGCGAACGCGCGCATCTGCTCGGGCGCGTCCTCGCCCGCGGCGAGCGCGACGATCGCCTCCGCGGTGACGGGCGCGAGCAGCACTCCGTTGCGGTAGTGGCCGGTCGCCACGAGCAGGCCCTCCGGCCCGGCGGCGCCCACGATCGGCGCGTTGTCCGGCGAGCCGGGCCGCAGGCCGGCGCGCGCCGCGACGAACTCGAGCTCCGCAACCTCGGGCAGCACCTCCCACGCCGCCTCGAGCAGCCGGTAGACGCCGTCTGCGGTGATCGCGGTGTCGAAGCCGCGCTCCTCGACCGTCGCCCCGATCGCGACCCGGCCGTCGGCGCGCGACACCACGTAGCAGCGCGGGGTGCGCACGAGGCGCTGCGCCAGACGCTGCCCGCCCGGGCGCACCCGCAGCGAGAGGATCTGGCCCTTCACGGGCCGCACTGGCGGCGCGAGCCCGGCGGGGACGCCCTCGAGCTCCCCGCTCCAGGAGCCGGCGGCGATCAGGACGCTCGCCGCGCCGACGCCCCGGCCGCGCGTGGTCGTCACGCCCACGACGCGGTCCCCCTCCAGCTCGACGCGCGCGACGCCCTCGCCGCGGACGAGCGTGCCGCCGTCGCGCTCGAGCGCGGCCGCCAGCGCGCGCACCGTCGCCGCGGGATCGACATGCGCCTCGTGCGGCGCGAGGATGCCGCCCGGGACGCGCGGCGAGAGGCCAGGCTCGAGCTGGCGGCACTCGCGCCCGCCGAGCCACTCGGCCTCAAGGCCCAGCTCGCGCTGGAACGCGTGCAGGCGACGCAGCTCGGCGGCGTCGTCGCGATCGGCAGCCGCCACCAGCGCGCCGCTCAGCGCGTAGTGCGTCGGCAGCCCGGAGCGCTCGCGCAGCTCCGCGTCGAACGCGGGCCAGCGGCGCGCCGCCTCGAGGTTGAGCCGCAGCAGCTCCTCCTCGCCGAACTCGGCCTCGGTCACGGGGGCGAGCATCCCAGCCGCTACCCCGGACGCGCCCGCTCCCTCGGCCTCGCGCTCGAGCACGAGCGTGGAGAGCCCGCTCTGCACGGCGCGCCAGGCGCAGGCGAGCCCGATCACGCCGCCGCCGACGACTACCAGGTCGAAGCTCTCGCGATGGGGCGCTCCGCTCATGCAGCTCCTTCCGCGGTGGGCGCGCCTCCTCCGTCCCTACGCCGGCATTACCCGGATCAGGTTCGACGGTCGGCGACGGCCCAGCCGCCCTCTCAGCCCGGTCCTTCCGAGCTCCCGTAGCTCGAAGGGTACTCCGCGCGGCGCCGCGGCGGGGAGGCCCCCGCGCTCTCTGTCACGATTGGCCCGTGAGCAACGACGCCGGACAGCGCCGCCGCGAGCGCCTGCGCAGCGCCCGCCTCTACCTCGTAACCGAGTCGCGGCCGGACGTGGTTGCGGCCGCGCTCGAGGGGGGCGTCGACATCGTGCAGCTGCGCGACAAGGACGCCAGCCGCGACGAGCTCGTGGCCTCGGGCCGCGAGCTGCGCGCGCTGTGCGAGCGCCACGGCGCGCTGCTGATCGTCAACGACCATCCCGACGTCGCGCTCGAGGTCGGCGCGGACGGGGTCCACGTCGGGCAGGACGACGTCGGCAGCCGCGAGGCGCGCAGCCTGGTCGGCGGCGAGCTCATCCTCGGTCTCTCCACCCACTCGCCCGAGCAGATCGAGGCGGCGGGCGCGGAGCCCGTCGACTACATCGGCGTCGGGCCGGTGTGGGAGACCGCGACGAAGCCCGGCAGGCCCGCCGTGGGCCTCGAGCTCGTCGGCTACGCCGCCGCCCACGCGCGCCATCCGTTCTTCGCGATCGGTGGGATCGACCGCGGCAACGTGGAGCGCGTGGCGCGCGCGGGGGCCGGGCGCATCGCCGTGGTGCGCGCGATCCGTGACGCAGACGACCCGCGCGCCGCCGCGGCCGCGCTCCGCGCCGCCCTGGCGACGCCGGAGCGGGAGGCCGGACGTGCCTGAGCCGGAGCGGCGCTCACGGAAGCGCCGGCAGCCGCACGCGCCCGCCGCGGCCGCGAACGGCACGGTCCACGTCTCGCGCTCTGAGCGCAGGAACGCGGAGGCGCGCGCCCGGCTCGAGCCGCTGCGAGAGGGGGAGCGCCCGACCGCTGTGACCGTCGCCGCGCTGATCGCGCTGGCGCTCGCGGTCACCGAGATCGTGTCCTGGCTCGCCGGCGTCGAGATCGACGGCAGGCGCCCGCCTGTCAGCGCGGTCGGCCCCTACGCCGCCGTGCTCCTCGCGGCGGCCTACGGCATGTGGCGGGCGCGCTACTGGGCGGTGCTCGGGATGCAGGCCCTGCTCGCGCTGCTCATCCTGATGTTCGCGGTGCTCGCGATCTACGCGAGCAACGTGGCCGCGGTGCTCGTGTGCGTCGCGGTCGTGGGCGGCGCCGCTGTGCTTTTCTGGTTCCTCGTGAAGGCGATGGCGCGCATCCAGATGTCGGACCGCCGATGAGCAGCGACGGCCGCGGCGCCCGGCCCGAGGGCGCGTTCTCGATCGTCCAGCGCGTGCGCTTCGGCGACCTCGACGCGATGCAGCACATGAACAACGTCGAGTTCCTGCGCTTCTTCGAGACCGCGCGGATCGACTACATCCGCAGCCTCGCCCCCGGGCACGTGCCCACCGCGCGCCAGCAGTTCGGGTTCATCTTCGCCGAATGCTGGATCGGCTACCGCTCGCCGGCCTTCTTCGACGAGGAGATCCGCACCTACGTCTGGCCCTCCGAGCTGCGGCGCTCGAGCGTGCGCCTGCAGTTCGAGATGCGCTCCGAGTCCGACGAGCGGCTGATCGCCGAGGGATACGGAGTGCTCGTGGGCTACGACTACGCGCAGGGCAATGCCCGGCCGATACCCGACGAATTGCGCAGGAAGCTTCAGCGCGACCCCGTTTTGTAGGGTGCAGCCCCGCATGGCTGAGAGTCGCTTCGACTGCATCGTGATCGGGTCTGGTCCCGGGGGCTACGTGGCTGCGATCCGCGCCGCCCAGCTGGGGATGAAGACCGCCGTCGTGGAGAAGAACCGCATCGGCGGGCGCTGCCTGAACTACGCCTGCATCCCGGCCAAGGCGGTGCTGCGCGCCGCCGAGGTCTTCAGCGAGGTCTCCCACGCCAAGGACTTCGGCATCCGCGTGAAGGACGCGTCGGTCGACATGGCCGGCGTCGCCGCGCACCGCGACAAGGTGATCAAGACGCTCACCGGCGGCGTGGGGATGCTGCTGAAGAAGAACAGGGTCGACGTGATCGAGGGCCATGCCGCCCTCACGAGCGACGGCAACGTGCGCGTCGGCACCGGGAACGACGCTCGGGAGATCGAGGCGGGCTCCGTGATCCTCGCGACCGGGTCGGTGCCGAAGCCGCTGCTCGGGCTCGAGTTCGGCGGCCGCGTGCTCGCCACCGAGCAGATGTGGGCGATCGCCGAGCGGCCCGCGACGCTGGCCGTGATCGGCGCGGGCGCGTCTGGCAGCGAGGTGGCGTCCGCGTTCGGCCGCCTCGGCACACAGGTGACGCTGCTCGAGGCGCTTCCCCAGATCCTGCCGCTCGAGGACGAGGAGATAGCGCGCGTCGCCGCCCGCGAGCTCTCCAAGCAGGGCGTCGAGATCGTCACGGGCGTGAAGATCGAGGGCGCCGAGGCGAAGGACGACGGCGTCGAGCTCACCTGGGGCGGGGGGACCAAGAAGTTCGACTACCTCTGCATCGCCGCCGGTCGCGGCGCGGACGTCGAGGGCCTCGGGCTCGACGAGGCGGGAGTCAAGACGGCGCAGAACGGCCAGGTGGAGGTGGACGCGCGCATGCGCACCTCGCGCGAGCGCGTGTACGCGATCGGCGACCTGGTTCCCGTCGGCCCCGCGCTCGCGCACAAGGCCTCCGACGAGGGCGTGATCGCGGCGGAGGACGCCGCCGGGCTCGAGACGCACCCGCTCGACTACGACACGATCCCGAGCGCCACCTTCTGCTACCCGCAGGTCGCGAGCTTCGGCATGACCGAGAAGCAGGCGCGCGAGGCGGGCTATGACGTGGTGATCGGCAAGGTGCCGATGGGCGCGGTGGGCGCGCCCACGGTGTACGGCGACCGCGGCGGGCTGATCAAGATCGTCGGCGAGGCGAAGTACGGCGAGATCCTGGGCGGCCACATCGTCGGCGTGAAAGCCGCGGACATGATCCAGGAGCTGGTGAACGCTCGCGACCTCGAGGGCGGCTTCCCCGAGGTGGCGCGGATCGTGCACTCGCACCCCACCTTCTCCGAGGGTGTGATGGAAGCCGCCCGCGCCGCCGACGGCTGGCTGATCCACGGCTGAGGTCCGCGACCGCACAGGCGTGCGCCTGCGCGATCGCGGCTCCTCCTCACGGCGCTACTGCGCAGCCGCCTTCCGGCTGAAGAAGGTGTCGCCGCCGTGCGTCCAGGCGATGCGGAACCTGCCGCTCGACGAGCGCACCCTGCGCGTGAAGTAGCCGCTGCTGCCGGTCGTCACGGTCGCGACCTTCCTCCACGTCCTCGAGCCGCGCCGCTGCTGCTCGATGACCGCGGTCTGGCGGCCGAGCAGGTGGGCGGGCCGCACCTGGCCCCAGACGAGCGCGCCGCGCCGCGACCTCACCACGTAGATCGGGAGCCGGTAGGCGTCGTAGGCCGGCTTCTCGCGCCCGTTCGCGAAGCGCAGGCCGCTCTGGAACCCGTCGTAGCGCGGGCCGAGGGGGTCGTCGCGCAGCAGGTACTGCGCCACCGCCCTCACGGTGCCGTCCCGCCACGCCCGGTAGTCCGACTCGTTGATGTACGCGGCCTGCCGCCCGAGGCTGATGCCGGAGAACCTGTCCGGCGGGTTCGTCTGGAACCCGTACTCGGTCAGGTAGATCGTGCGCGCGAGCGAGCTCGGGATCACGTGCCTGTGGGCGGCGGCGCGCAGGATCGCCCGCAGCCGTGACAGGGTGGAGAGCGTGATGTCGTCGGCGCCGGGCCGCGTGCGCGGCGAGCCGGCGGCGGCGCGGTTGTACGGGTGGTGCGCGATCGCCGACACGCCGTAGCTGCCCGAGAACCTCCGCAGGTGCTTGCAGTCGGCGTTCGTCGCGTCCCGACCGCGCAGCCTGCGCCCGTGCGAGTCGAGGCAGAAGAGCGTGCGCAGGAACACGCCGGGCTTGGCGTGCCGCTTCGAGAGCCCGATCGTGTTGCCGGTCGGCGCCGTCTCGGGGATCATCAGCGTGTCGCGGCCGTGGCCGGTCGCGTGCAGCGACTTCAGCCCCGCGTAGGCGAGCCGGCGGTAGAGCACGGCGCCGTAGTCGGTCGTCCGGCCGCGCTTGCGGATGAACTGCGGCGTGAGCCAGCCGCGCTGGTTCGGCTCGTTCCAGAGGCCCCACATCGTCACCCTGGGAAGCCCCTGGTAGGAGCCCGAGTAGCGCTTCCCGACGGCCGCCGCGAACTGGCCGAACGCGCTCGCGCTCGGGAAGCAGGTGCCGCGGTCGTCGGTGTGGCACACCCGTGAGCGCTGCGAGGCCCAGTTCGGCGCGGGCCCGGTCACCACCAGGTAGGGCCTGATGCCGCGGGCGACCGCGCCCCGCACCAGCGCGTCGAGCGTGCCCCAGCCCTGGTAGCTCGCGGGATCGCTCAGGTCGCCGCCCGGCTTGCGCTCGGCGCCGGGATCGGGGGCGTAGCTGCGCCAGATCACCAGCACGCGCACGGTGTCGACGCCGAGGCCCTGGAGCTCGTCGAGCGTCCCGGTCTGCGAGTCCGCGCTCAGCAGCATGCCGTCGGCCTGGAAGATCGATGACTGCGTCCTGCTCGCCGAGGCCGAGGCTGGCAGAGCGAGCGCGCACAGCGCGCCGGCGACGAGCAGCATGGAAGCGAGTCCCCTACCTGGCATAGAGCTCCTTCTCCTTCCGTCGGGTACCGGCCGGATGCAGGTATGGCCCCGGCACTAGCTTCGCGGTGGCCGGCGGAGCTTGGCCGTCCTCCTGCGAGGAACACGGGCGGGGGGCGCGTGTTGCGCCGCAGCGCCCGGCCGTTCCGCGCCTCATACTGACGGCCGATGGAGCGGCCAGTCTTCTACTACGACCTCGGCTCCCCCTACTCGTGGCTCGCGGCCGAGCGCGTGAACGCGCTGTTCGACCCGCCGCCCGTCTGGGAGCCGGTGCTGCTCGGCGCGATCTTCAAGGCCACGGGGCGCTCGTCGTGGTCGCGCGGCCCCGGGCGCGAGCAGGGCATGCGCGAGTGCGAGCGGCGCGCGCGCGAGTACGGCCTGATGGAGATGCGCTGGCCGCGGAACTGGCCGGGCGACATGCTCACCGCGATGCGCGCCGCCACCTTCGCAAAGCAGTCCGGCCGCGCCGTGTCGTTCTCGCTCGCGGCGTTCCGCCAGCAGTTCAACGCGGGGCGCGACCTCAGCGACCTCGACAACGTGCTGCTCGCCGCCGCGGCCTGCGAGCTCCACCCGCGCGCGGTCATCGCCGGCATCGGGACGCAGCTCGTCAAGGACGCGCTGCGCGCCGCCACCGAGG
The DNA here is from genome assembly GCA_019683805.1 of Thermoleophilaceae bacterium. Classification (GTDB taxonomy): domain Bacteria; phylum Actinomycetota; class Thermoleophilia; order Solirubrobacterales; family Thermoleophilaceae; genus JADGHQ01. The sequence goes on along the minus strand of JADGHQ010000060.1, from coordinate 5,600 downwards.
ACGCGATCGCCCGGGGGGTCGTCGGCGTCCCCACGATCAGGATCGGCGACCAGCTCTTCTGGGGGGACGACCGGCTGGAGGAGGCCGCGGCGGCGGTTCGCTAACGTCAGCGGCGATGGCGTCCGAGGCTGCCGCCCAGCGCGAGACGGCGAAGGGCAAGCGCGACGGCCGGGAGGCCCTGCACCCGCTGCCGTCGAAGGGGACCTGCGAGGCGGTCCTGCGCAAGATGATGCTCATCCGCCGCTTCGAGGAGCGCGCGGGCGAGATGTACGCGAAGGCGAAGATCGGCGGCTTCCTCCACCTCTGCATCGGCGAGGAGGCGACGATCGTCGGCGCCACGCAGGCGCTGCGCGACACCGACTACCTGCTCTCGACCTACCGCGAGCACGGGCAGGCGCTGGCCCGCGGGACGCCCGCCGGGGTCGTGATGGCGGAGCTGTTCGGGCGCGTCGACGGCTGCTCCAAGGGCCGCGGCGGGTCGATGCACCTGTTTGACATGGAGCGCCGCTTCCTGGGCGGCTACGGCATCGTGGGCGGCAACCTGCCGCTCGCCACCGGCGTCGCGCTCGCCTGCGACTACAACGGGACCGACGACGCGGTGCTCTGCATGTTCGGCGACGGCGCCACCAACCAGGGCACGTTCGGCGAGTCGATGAACCTGGCCGCGCTCTGGCGCCTGCCGGTGGTGTTCATGGTGATCAACAACCAGTTCGGCATGGGCACCGCGCTCGAGCGCCACTCCGCCGTGACGGACCTCTCCAAGAAGGCCGAGGGCTACGGCGTGCCCGGCCACCGCTGCGACGGGATGGACGTCCTCGACGTGCACGCCGCCACCGAGGAGGTGCTGCGCATCGCCCGCGAGGACCGGAGGCCGCAGCTCCTCGAGGCGATCACCTACCGGTTCCGCGGGCACTCGATGGCCGACCCCGAGGAGTACCGCACCAAGGAGGAGGTCGAGGAGTGGCGCCGGCGCGACCCGATCGCGTCGTTCTCGAGGCGGCTCGTCGAGGAGGGGGTCTTCCCGCAGGAGGAAATCGAGCGCTTCGACCGCGAGGCGGTCGAGCGGGTGGACGAGGCGGTGCGCTTCGCGGACGCGAGCCCCTTCCCAGATCTCGACTCGCTCTACGACGACGTCTACGTGCTCGGCGACCAGGTGCGCGGCTGGTGGACGGTCGACGAGCGCTCGCCCGAGCCCCACCGCGGCGAGCGCGAGCGCGAGAGCGGCGCGGTGCCGCACGGCCTGGCGGAGGCAGGCGCCGCCTACGCGGCCGTGGGCGACGTGCAGGCGCGCCGGCGCCGCGAGCAGGGCCGGGGCGGGCCTCGCGCCGCGGCGGAGGACCGCGACACCGAGCGCGAAGGCGGGTGAGGTGGCCCGGTGCCCGTGATGCGCTACCGCGAGGCGCTCAACCAAGCGCTGCGCGAGGAGATGGAGCGCGACCAGCGCGTCTTCATCATGGGCGAGGACATCGGGGTGTTCCAGGGGGCCTTCAAGGTCACCCAGGGGCTCTTCCAGGAGTTCGGCGAGAAGCGCGTGCGCGACACGCCGATCTCGGAGAACACGATCGTCGGCGTGGGCGTGGGCGCGGCGATGGCGGGCCTGCGGCCGATCGTGGAGCTGATGACGATCAACTTCTCGCTGCTCGCGATGGACCAGATCGTCAACCACGCCGCCGCGATCCACTACATGTTCGGCGGGCAGGCGAAGGTGCCGCTGGTCGTGCGGATGCCGCAGGGGGCGGGCCACCAGCTCGGCCCGACGCACTCCCACTCGCTCGAGGCGCTCTACCTGCACATCCCCGGCCTGCTCGTCGCCGCCCCGTCCACCCCGGCCGACGCGAAGGGGCTGCTGAAGGCGGCCATCCGCGACGACAACCCGGTGATCTTCATCGAGCACGAGTGGCTCTACGGGCAGCGCGGCGAGGTGCCCGAGAACGGCGGGCCGATGCGCTTCGGCGAGGCCGTCGTGCGGCGCGAGGGCGCCGACGTGACGATCGTCGGCATCTCGCGCATGGCGGTGACCGCCGAGCGCGCAGCCGAGCAGCTCGCGAACGAGCACGAGGTCGAGGCGGAGGTGATCGACCCGCGCACGCTGCGCCCGCTCGACCTCGACACGATCCTCGCGTCGGTGCGCAAGACGAACCGCGCGGTGATCGTCGAGGAGGGCTGGCCGCACGGGGGCGTCGGCGCCAACCTCGCCGCGCTCATCCAGGAGCAGGCCTTCGACCATCTCGACGCGCCCGTCGCTCGGGTGACCGGCGCCGACGTCCCGATGCCGTACTCGAAGCCGCTAGAGCAGGCGGCGTTCCCGCACGAGGAGCACGTGGTGCACGCAGCCCTCAGCTTGTTCCGCGACCTGTGAGGATTACCGCATGGCGACCGACGTGATGATGCCCCGGCTGTCCGACTCGATGGAGGAGGGCACGGTGCTGAAGTGGCTCGTGGAGGTCGGCGGCGAGGTGCGACGCGGCAAGCCGCTCGTCGAGATCGAGACCGACAAGGCCAACATGACCTACGAGGCCGACACCGACGGCGTGCTGCTCGAGGTGCTCGCCCAGGAGGGCGACACGCTGCCGATCGGCGCGGTGATAGCGCGCATCGGCGAGCCGGGCGAGAAGCCGTCCGGGGGCGGCGCGGCCGAGCCGCCGCGGGAGCAGACCGAGGCGGCGCCCGCGCCGGCGGCTGCGCCCTCCGAGGCGTCGGAGGCCGAGCGCCCGGCAAGGGTCAGCGCGCCGGAGACGCCGGAGCCGGCGCGCGCGGCGAGCGCGAACGGAGGCGACGGTCGCGTGAAGGCCTCGCCGCTCGCGCGCCGGATAGCGCGCGAGCTGGGGGTGGACCTCGCCGCACTGCGCGGCAGCGGCCCGGGCGGGCGGATCGTGAAGGCGGACGTCGAGGCCGCGGCGAAGGGGGGCGCGACCGCGGTGCAGGCGCCGCCCGTCGAGGCCGCGCCCGCCGTGCGCCCGCAACCGCCGCAACCGCCGCAGCCGCCCGCGGCGCCGCCGCAGCCCGTGCCTGCCGGCGAGGTGGGCGCGAAGGGCGAGGTCTCGACGCAGGAGCTGACGCGCCTGCAGCAGACCGTGTCGCGGCGCATGGCGGAGTCGAAGGCGACCGCACCGGACTTCCAGCTCTACATGGACGTCGACATGTCGAGGGCCGTGGAGCTGCGCGCGCGGCTCAAGGAGGTCTCCGACCCCGCGCCGTCGTTCAACGACATGGTCGTGAAGGCGTGCGCGCTCGCCCTGCGCGAGTTCCCGCGCGTGAACGGCGCCTACCGCGACGGCCGCTTCGAGCTCTATTCGCGCGTCAACGTCGGCGTGGCGGTCGCCGGGCAGGACGCGCTCGTGGTCCCGACGATCTTCGACGCCGACCGCAAGTCGCTCGGGCAGATCGCCCGCGAGGCGCGCGAGCTGATCGAGAAGGTGCGCGCCGGGACGGTCACGCCGCCCGAGCTGTCCGGGGGCACGTTCACGGTCTCGAACCTCGGGATGTTCGGCGTCGACCGCTTCAGCGCGGTCATCAACCCGCCGCAGGCCGCGATCCTCACGGTGGGGTCGCTGAAGAAGCGGCCCGTGGTGGACGAGGGGAGCGGGCGCATCGTGGCGCGCGACACCATGACGCTCGCGCTGGTCTGCGACCACCGCATCCTCTACGGGGCGGACGGCGCGGAGTTCCTGGCACGCGTGCGGGCGCTCCTCGAGCAGCCGCTCTCGCTCGCGCTCTAGCTCACGCCTCGCGCCGCCACTCCTCGGCCGTGAGCGCGAAGCGCTCGTGGTCGAGCCACTCGCCGCCGAGCCTCAGGTAGCGCGGCGAGAAGCCCTCGCGGCGGAAGCCGAGGCTGCGCGCGAGCGCGATCGAGCGCCCGTTGGCCGGCTGGATGTTCGCCTCCACGCGGTGCAGCCCGAGCGGGCCGAACGCCTCGTCGAGCACGAGCGCGAGGCCTTCGCGCATGAGGCCCCGGCCCGCGTGGGGCTCGAACGCGGCGTAGCCGAGGTAGGCGTTGAGGAAGGAGCCGCGCACGATCTCGGTGAGGGTCGCGTAGCCCACGAGGCCTCCTTCCTGGCGCTCGCGGATCAGGAACCCCTCGCAGGTCGGCTGCGCGATCCGGCGCAGGTACTCGCGGTAGCGCTCGAGGGTGTCGGGCGGGTTCGCCCAGACGCCGTGCAGGCGGCGACTGCGCCTCACGGCGGCGACGAACTCGGCCGCGTCGGCGGGCTGCGGCCGCCGCAGCTCGACGCGGGCTGCGAGCTCCTGCGTCATGCCGCCACGGTACGGCCGGGACTGCGCTTCGGCAAGGGAATCGCGATCCTATGCGCGGCCTTGGCGGACGGAATCGAGATACACGCGCCGGTCGAGGGGCGCTTCCGGGAGGTGCTCACGCCCGGGGCGCTCTCCTTCCTGGAGTCCCTCCACCGCGAGTTCGAGGGCACGCGCCGAGAGCTCCTGGCCACGCGCGCGGCGCGCCAGGCGGAGCTCGACGCGGGCGGCACGCTCGACTTCCTCGAGTCGACGCGCCACGTCCGCGAGGGCGACTGGCGCGTGAGCCCGCCGCCGGCCGACCTCCGGGACCGGCGCGTCGAGATCACCGGCCCGACGGATCGCAAGATGGTGATCAACGCGCTCAACTCGGGCGCGCGCGGCTTCATGGCGGACTTCGAGGACGCGAACTCGCCGACGTGGCGGAACATGATCGGCGGCCACGTCAACCTGACCGACGCGATCGAGGGCACGATCGAGCACACCGAGCCGGACGGGCGCGTGTACCGGCTCGGCGAGAGCCCCGCGACGCTGCTGGTGCGCCCGCGCGGCTGGCACCTGCCGGAGCGCCACATCACCGTCGACGGTGAGCCGATCGCGGGCGCGCTCGTCGACTTCGGGCTGCACTTCTTCCACAACGCCCGCCGGCTGCTCGAGAAGGGCAGCGGCCCGTACTTCTACCTGCCGAAGCTCGAGTCGCACCGCGAGGCGCGACTCTGGAATGAGGTGTTCTGCCACGCGCAGGACGCGCTCGGCGTGCCGCGCGGCAGCGTGCGCGCGACCGTCCTGATCGAGACGGTCCCGGCGGCGTTCGAGATGGAGGAGATCCTCTACGAGCTGCGCGACCACTCGGCCGGGCTCAACGCGGGCCGCTGGGACTACATGTTCTCGATGATCAAGTGCTTCCGCTCGCGGCCGGAGTTCCTGCTGCCGGACCGCAACGGGGTCACCATGACCGTGCCGTTCATGCGCGCCTACACGGAGCTGCTCGTGCGCACCTGCCACCGCCGCGGCGCGCACGCGATGGGCGGCATGGCCGCGTTCATCCCGAGCCGCCGCGATCCCGAGGCGAACGAGCGCGCGCTCGCGAACGTCCGCGAGGACAAGGCGCGCGAGGCCGGCGACGGGTTCGATGGCACCTGGGTCGCGCATCCCGACTCGGTGGCGGCCGCGACCGGGGAGTTCGACCGGGTGCTCGGCGAGCGGCCCAACCAGGTGGAGCGGCAGCGCGAGGACGTGCGCGTGACGGCTGCGGACCTGCTCGATGTGCCCTCCACCCCCGGCGAGATCACCGAGGCTGGCCTGCGCAACGACGTGAACGTCGGCATCCAGTACGTCTCCTCGTGGCT
>JADGHQ010000013.1 GCA_019683805.1 Thermoleophilaceae bacterium | reverse complement strand
CGCGCCCGGGCTGGCCCCCCCCCCCGGCGGGGGGCGCGCCCCCGGGCCCCGCGCCGCGCGGGACGTCGATCCCCTCCGAGCGCAGCGCCTGCTCGAGCGCGCGTCCAGCCGGCGCGGCCTCCCGCGGCAGCAGCCGCTCGTCGCGCTGCACGATCGTCACCTGCGTGCCCATCCGCGCGAGCGCCTGGCCCATCTCCACGCCCACCGGCCCGCCGCCCAGCACGAGCAGCGACTCGGGCGGCTCCCGCACGCCCGTCGCCTCGCGGTTCGTCCAGACGCCGTCGAGCGAGTCGAGCCCCTCGACCGGCGGGAGCGCCGGGTCGGACCCTGCGGCGATCAGCACGCGCTCGGTCTCGTGCACGCGCTCGCCCACCCGCACGCGCCCCGGCCCGTCGAGCCGCGCCCCGCCGCGCAGGATGTCGATCCCCTTGTCCTCGAGCCAGCTCGCCTGGCCGGCGTCGTCGTATCCCGACACCTGGAAGTCCCGCCAGCCGAGCGCCGCCTCGACGTCGAGCGGGCCGCTCACGGCCTCGCGCGCGCCGGGCGCCTGCCGGGCCTCCGAGAGCACCTCGAGCGGCCGCAGCAGCGTCTTCGACGGTATGCACGCCCAGAAGCCGCACTCGCCGCCGACGCGCTCGCGCTCGGCGACCGCCACGCGCAGCCCCGCGTCGGCGAGCCCGCCTGCCGCGACCTCGCCCGCAGGCCCTGCGCCGATCACGATCGCGTCATACCTGGCGGGCATCTGCCCCTCCTTCGCCTCGCTGGGTCCCTTGGCGCCGCGCGACGAGGGCGCCGCTGCGGCGGCAGGCTTCGCCGCCCGCTCATCGGGCTGCTCTGGCGAGCCGCGCGCGCAGGCGCTGGAGCGCGTAGCGCGCGCCGAGCTGCGCCAGATCCGCGAGCACGCCGTACAGGTGTCCGGGCGGCCCCGTGTACAGCCAGGCGGCCAGCCGCTCGCGGGGCCCGCGCACGATCGAGGGCGGCGCCATGGCGAGAACGCTATCGTGGCGCACCCATGGCAGGCGCCGTCAAGACCAAGACCACGGAGCTCGAGAGCTCGCGCGTCCGCGTCGACGTCGAGGTCGCGCCGGCCGCGGTCGAGCGCGAGGTGGAGTCCGCGGCGCGCGCCCTCGGCCGCGAGATGCGCGTGTCGGGCTTCCGCCGCGGCAAGGTCCCGGCGCCCGTCGTGATCCAGCGCGTGGGCCGTGAGGCCGTGCTCGAGGAGGCCATCCGGCGCGGGCTGCCGGGCTGGTACGAGGAGGCGCTCGCCGAGGCGCGGCTCGCCACGGTCGGCGACCCCAAGCTCGACGTGGGCGACTACCCCGCGAAGGGCGATCCGCTCTCATTCACGATCGAGGTCGGCGTGCGCCCGACGGCGAAGCTCGGCGAGTACAAGGGCCTCGAGGTCGGCCGGCGCGAGCCGCAGGTCGACGCCGGCGATGTCGAGCGGGAGCTCGAGCGCCTGCGCGAGTCGCTCGCCTCGCTCGAGAGCGTCGACCGCGAGGCCCGCGAGGGCGACTACGTGGTGCTCGACTTCGTCGGCACGCTCGACGGCGAGCCGTTCGAGGGCGGCGAGGCGCGCGGCTACACGATCGAGCTCGGCTCCGACCGTCTGGTCCCGGGCTTCGAGGAGCAGCTCGTCGGGGCGAAGGCGGGGGAGGAGCGCGACGTGCGCGTGACCTTCCCCGACGACTACGGCGTCGAGCGCCTGCGCGGCCGCGAGGCCGTGTTCGCGACGACCGTCAAGGACGTCAAGGAGAAGCGGCTTCCGGAGCTCGACGACGACTTCGCGACCGACGCCGCCGGGTTCGACACGCTGGACGAGCTGCGCGCGGACATCGAGCAGAAGCTGCGCGAGGCGGACGAGCGCAGCATCGAGGGCGAGTTCCGCCAGGCCGTGCTCGACGCGGCCGTCGAGGCCGCCGCGGTGGAGGTCCCGCACGAGCTCGTGCACGCGAAGGCGCACGAGATGTGGCACGACACCGCGCACCAGCTCCAGCACCGCGGCATCGACCCGCGCCGCTGGCTCGAGGTGACGGGCAAGGACGAGGAGGAGCTCGTCACCGAGTCCGAGCCGGAGGCCGAGCGCGCGCTCAAGCGCGAGAGCGTGCTCGCAGCGGTGGTCGAGGCCGAGGGGATCGAGGTCTCCGACGACGACCTGCTCGACGCGCTGCGCGAGGCCGCCGTGCGCCAGGGCGGCCAGCCGCCGAGCGAGCGGTCGCTGCGGCGCTCGCTCGAGCGGGCCAAGCAGCAGGGTCGCGCCGAGGCGCTCCGCGAGGACATCGCGATGCGCCGAGCGCTCGACGTCCTCGTCGAGTCCGCGAAGGCGATCCCGGTGGAGCAGGCGAAGGCCCGCGACAAGCTCTGGACGCCAGGCAAGGAGGAGCGCGAAGAGGGCTCCCCCGAGCTCTGGACGCCCCGTTCCTAGGCCGCCGCGAGCCCCCAGGGCGGCGAAAGGGCCGTTGCTAGACTGCGCCGCGGGCGGGCGAGCGCGCGTCCCCTGAAGGAATCCGCCGGAGCAAGCGAAAGAGAAGCGATCACATGAGCCCTCTTGTCCCGATGGTCGTCGAGCAGACCTCCCGCGGGGAGCGCGCGTTCGACATCTACTCCCGCCTCCTCAACGAGAGGATCGTGTTCCTCGGGACGCCGGTCACGGACGAGATCGCGAACCTGATCGTCGCGCAGCTCATCCACCTCGAGTCCGAGGACCCCGACAAGGACATCTCGCTGTACATCAACTCGCCGGGCGGGTCGGTGTACGCGGGGCTCGCGATCTACGACACGATGCAGTTCATCAAGCCCGACGTGCAGACGATCTGCGTCGGGATCGCGATGTCGATGGGGGCGCTGCTGCTAGCGGGCGGCACGCCGGGCAAGCGCATGGCGCTGCCCAACGCGAAGATCCTCATCCACCAGGTCTCGTCCAGCTTCCAGGGCCAGGCGACGGACATCGAGATCCACGCCAAGGAGATCATCGACGTGCGTCGGCGCCTCGACGAGATCCTCGCCAAACACACCGGCCAGGATCTCGAGAAGGTGGCGCGGGACACCGAGCGCGACTACTTTATGAGCGCCGAGGAGGCCAAGGAGTACCGTCTCATCGACAGGGTGATCTCGCAGCACTAGCTGTGAGCGCCCAGCCTCCGGGGAGGGGAGAGGCATGGCCCGGCCGACCGACTCCAACGAACAGCTCCTCTGCAGCTTCTGCGGCAAGTCGCAGCGCCAGGTCAAGAAGCTGATCGCCGGACCGGGCGTCTACATCTGCGACGAGTGCATCGATCTCTGCAACGAGATCATCGACGAGGAGCTGACCGGCCCCGCCACCTTCAGCCTCGAGAACCTCCCGAAGCCGAAGGAGATCTACTCGGTCCTGCAGGACTACGTGATCGGGCAGGATCGGGCCAAGCGCACGCTCTCGGTGGCCGTCTACAACCACTACAAGCGCGTGCAGATGATGCAGTCGGACGACAACGACCTCGAGCTGCAGAAGTCGAACATCCTGCTGCTCGGCCCGACCGGCTGCGGCAAGACGCTGCTCGCCCAGACGCTCGCGAAGATCCTCAACGTCCCATTCGCGATCGCGGACGCCACGGCGCTGACCGAGGCGGGCTACGTCGGCGAGGACGTCGAGAACATCCTGCTCAAGCTGATCCAGGCGGCCGACTACGACGTCAAGAAGGCCGAGACCGGGATCATCTACATCGACGAGGTCGACAAGATCGCGCGCAAGGCGGACAACCCGTCGATCACGCGCGACGTCTCCGGCGAGGGGGTGCAGCAGGCGCTCCTGAAGATCCTAGAGGGCACCGTGGCGTCGGTGCCGCCGCAGGGCGGGCGCAAGCACCCGCACCAGGAGTTCCTGACGATCGACACCACCAACATCCTGTTCATCTGCGGCGGCGCCTTCGCGAACCTCGACAAGGTGATCGAGCGCCGCATCGGCCACAAGGGCGTCGGCTTCGGCGCCTCGGTGCGCTCGAAGACGAACAAGGACACCGGCGAGCTGTTCGAGCAGGTGCTGCCCGAGGATCTCGTCGAGTACGGCCTGATCCCCGAGTTCATCGGCCGCCTGCCGGTGATCTCCGTGATCCACCAGCTCTCGCGCGACGACCTCGTGCTGATCCTCAACGAGCCGCGCAACGCCCTCGTCAAGCAGTTCCAGCGCTTCTTCCAGTTCGACGGCATCGAGCTCGTCTTCGCCGAGGACTCGCTGCAGGCGATCGCGGACAAGGCCCTCGAGCGGGAGACCGGCGCCCGCGGCCTGCGCTCGATCCTCGAGGAGACGCTGCTCGACGTGCAGTTCGAGCTGCCGTCGCGCCGCGACGTCAAGAAGTGCGTCGTGACGCGCGAGACGATCGAGAAGGGCCTCAAGCCCACGCTCGTCACCGAGGCCGCGCCCGACGAGCCCGACGCCCGCGACGCGGCCGAGTCCGCGTAGCCCCCTCAGCCCGCTCGCGACCATATGAAGCGCCTCGCCGACGGGCTCCACCTGCTGAGCGGCTTCCCGCCCAACGTCATGAACGTCTACCTCGCCGACGGGGTGCTGATCGACGCCGCCACCCGCCACGCGCGGCGGCGCATCCTGCGCCAGCTGCGCGGCCACGAGGTGAGCGCGCACGCGATCACGCACGCGCACCCCGACCACCAGGGGTCGAGCCACGCGGTCTGCGAGGCGCTCGGCGTCCCCCTGTGGGCGGGAGAGGCCGACGCGCCCGCCGTGGAGGACGGGCGCATCGCGGACCGCCAGCCGAGCCATCCGCTCAACCGCCTCAGCGAGCGCGCGTTCGCCGGCCCGCCGCACCCGGTGGCGCGACGGCTGAGGGAGGGCGACCGGGTCGGCTGCTTCACCGTCCTCGACACGCCCGGCCACTCGGCGGGCCACGTCTCCTACTGGCGCGAGAGCGACCGCACGCTGATCCTCGGGGACGTGGTGTTCGGCTGCCACCCCTGCACGGGCCGCCCGGGCTTCCACGAGCCGCCCGTCTTCTTCACGCCCGACCCCGCTCGCAACCGCGAGTCGGCGCGCAAGCTCGCCGAGCTCGAGCCGGCGCTGATCTGCTTCGGGCACGGGCCGCCCTCGCGCGACACGCGCGGCTTCGTCGAGTTCGTGCGCTCGCTCCCGCGCTAGCGGCCGCCCAGGCGCAGCCGGGCGCTCACGCTCGGGCGACGACGCGCGCCCGCGGCCAGGCGGCGTTCGCGTAGCCGCGCGGGTTCCAGAGCGGCGCCGGGTCGGGCGGCTGGGGCGTGCCGGACGAGTCCCAGGCGCGCGCCGCGATCTCGGCCGGGCCGGGGGAGAGCGCGAGCCGGGCGCGCCAGAGGCGCCAGGCCCACGGTCCCCGATCCTCGAGCAGCTCGGCCTGCGACCAGGCGCGCCCGCCGTCGACCGACACCTCGACGCGCTCGATGGCGCGGCCGCCGCCCGAGAGCGCCCAGCCCTCGACCGCGAGCGGACCCGCGGGCACCGTCGCGCCGTCCGCGGGAGCGAGGATCACGGCGTTCAGCGGCAGCTCGCCGAGCGCGACGCCGACGCCCGGGCCGGGCTCACGGCCGGCCGGGACGAGCCGGTAGTCGTCGCGCTGGAACGGGTTGCGGGACTCCTCGCGCTGGACGGTCACGCGCGCGAGCCACTTCACGCTGCGCGCGCCGACGTAGCCGGGGACCAGCGCACGCAGCGGCCCGCCGTGCTCGCGCGGCAGCTCGCGGCCGTTCATCGCCCAGGCGAGCAGCACCTCGCCGGAGAGCGCCTTCGCGAGCGGGATCGAGCCGCCGAAGGCGCAGCCGCTCGCCTCGTCGCGCCCGAGGAAGGCGACGTGGCGCGCGCCCGCGCGCACGCCGGCCTCGCGCAGCACCGCCGCAAGCGGCGCGCCCGACCACACCGCCGTGCCGATCGCGCCGGCGCCCCACGGGATCTGGCCGGGGATCGCGCGCAGCGCCGCGAGCTCGGAGCGCCGGTTCCCCGCGCAGGCGAGCGTCGCGGTCAGCGTGCGCGCGTCGAAGCGCGCGGGCAGCTCGGCCAGCCGGAGCTCGAGCGGGCGCCCCACGAGCCCGTCGACCACGAGCGACGGGCTCCCGCCGACCTCGGGCAGCGGGCCGTGGCTGCGCACGAAGAAGCACTCGATCGGCGTCGTGTCGGCGCCGGCGAGCAGGTGGGGCGGCGTCTCCGCGTTGAGGGGGCGCTCCTGCCACACGCGCATCTCGGGGTGCTTGCCGGGCGCCGCCACACCGATACCTCTAGCAGCCCGTAAATAGACTTCGGCGGGTGCGCGACAACCGCCTGAAGCTGCTCGAGGAACGCACGCGCTACCTCGCCGGGGAGGTCGAGCGCCGCGTCTTCACGCGCTGGGAGGAGTCCGGCATCTTCCATCCCGAGCCCGAGGGGGAGCCGGGCGAGAACTTCTCCATCGCGATCCCGCCGCCCAACGTCACCGGCGCGCTGCACATGGGCCACGCGCTGAACGGGTCGCTCCAGGACGTGCTCGTCCGGCTCAACCGCATGAAGGGCCGGCGCACCAAGTGGATCTTCGGCACCGACCACGCCGGCATCGCCACCCAGGTCAAGGTCGAGCAGCAGCTCCGCGAGGAGGGCACGAGCCGCGAGGAGATCGGCCGCGAGGCCTTCGTCGAGCGCGTCTGGCAGTGGCGCGAGAAGTACGGCTCGACGATCGTCGAGCAGTTCAAGCGCCTGGGCGCGTCCGCGGACTACCAGGACGAGCGCTTCACGATGGACGACGAGTACCAGCAGGCCGTCGCGCACGTGTTCGTGAAGCTCTTCGAGAAGGGCCTGATCCGCCGCGACAGCTACATCGTCAACTGGGACCCCGGCACGCGCTCGGCGATCTCCGACCTCGAGGTCGAGCAGCGCCGGACGGTCGACACCCTCTACATGATCGACTACCCGCTCGAGTCGGGGTCGGGCTCGATCACGATCGCCACGGTGAGACCGGAGACGATGCTCGCGGACACCGCCGTGGCGGTGAGCCCGAGCGACGAGCGCTACACGCGCCTGATCGGCGAGGCCGCGATCCTGCCGCTCGTCGGCCGGAGGCTGCCGATCGTCGCCGACGAGTACGTGGACCCGGAGTTCGGCACCGGCGCCCTCAAGATCACGCCGGGCCACGACCCCAACGACTTCGAGATCGGCCGCCGGCACGGGCTGCCGGCGCTCACCGTGATCGGCGAGGACGGGCGCATGACCGCGGAGGCCGGGCGCTTCGCCGGGCTGGCCGTCGACGAGGCGCGCGACGCCGTGGTCCAGGCGCTGCGCGAGGAGGACCGCATCTCGGGCAGCCGGCCGTACGAGCACGACGTGCCCTTCTCGCACCGCAGCGGCATGCGCATCGAGCCGCTGATCTCGCTCCAGTGGTTCTGCGACATGGAGCGCCTCGCCACGCCCGCGATCGAGGCGGTCGAGAAGGGGGCGGTGCGCTTCCACCCGGAGACCCCGTGGACGCGCGTCTACCTCGACTGGCTCGAGAACATCCGGCCCTGGTGCATCTCCCGCCAGCTCTGGTGGGGCCACCGGATCCCGGTCTGGTACTGCGACCCGTGCGAGGAGATGTACGTGTCGGAGACCGAGCCGGAGCGCTGCTCGCAGTGCGGCGGCGAGCTGCGGCGCGACCCCGACGTGCTCGACACCTGGTTCAGCTCGGCGCTGTGGCCCTTCGCGACGCTCGGCTGGCCGCGGCAGACCCCCGAGCTGCGGGCGTTCTACCCGACGAACGTGCTCTCGACGGCGCGGGACATCATCTTCCTCTGGGTGGCCCGCATGGTGATGATGGGCATCGAGTTCACGGGGCAGGCGCCGTTCACCGACGTCCCGATCCACGCCGTGATCCAGGCGCCCGACGGGCGGCGCATGTCGAAGTCGCTCGGCACGGGCATCGATCCTCTCGACGAGATCGAGCGCTACGGCGCCGACGCGGTGCGCTTCGGCCTGCTCGCGATGGCCTCGACGCAGGACGTGCGCTACTCGGAGGAGCGCGTCAGGCAGGGCCAGGAGCTCGCCAACAAGCTCTGGAACGCCTCGCGGCTCGTGCTGCTCAAGGTCGAGGACGTCGAGCCCGCGCCACGGCCCGAGACCGCAGAGGACCGCTGGATCCTCTCGCGGCTCGAGCGGGTTACCGAGCGCGTCACCGCGCTGTACGAGTCGTTCGACCTCTCGCGCGCGGCGCTCGAGCTCTACGACTTCTTCTGGGGCGAGCTCTGCGACTGGTACCTCGAGCTCGTCAAGCCGAGGCTCTACGACGAGCAGGGGGACCGCTCGGCGCTGTCGGCCACGCTGCTGTTCGCGTGGGAGCGCGTGCTCAAGCTGATCCACCCGGTGATGCCGTTCGTGACCGAGGAGATCTGGTCGTTCCTGCCCGGCGAGCGGGAGCTGCTCGCGGCCTCGCGCTGGCCGCAGGTCGACCGCTCGCGCTTCGACGAGGAGGCCGAGGCGGAGGTCGGGCGCGCGATCGAGGCGGTCACCGCCCTGCGCCGCTACCGCGACGAGGTGGGCGCGCCCGCGGGGGCGCGCATCCCGGGGCGGCTCGTAGCGGACGGCTACGAGCGCACGCTCGCGCAGGTCGCGCGGCTCGCGCGCTTCGACCTGCAGGCGGGCGGCGAGGAGAACGGCGACGCGATCGCGACGGTCGCGGTCCCGGGCGGCGCGGTCCAGGTGCTGCGCACCGAGGCGATCGACGTGGAGGAGGCGGAGCGCCGGCGCGCGGAGCGGCGCAAGACGCTCGAGGCGGAGATCAGGCGTGCCGAGGGCAAGCTCTCGAACAAGGGCTTCGTCGAGAAGGCGCCGCCCCCGATCGTCGAGGCCGAGCGCGAGAAGCTCGCGCGCTACCGCGCCGAGCTCGAAGAGCTGGGATAGCGCTTGGACCTGCGCGCCGCCGAGGACTACCTGCTCGACCTCGAGCTGTTCGGCATGCGGTTCGGGCTCGACCGCATGCACAAGCTGATGACCGCGCTCGGCATGCCGCAGCGGCGCTTCGCCTCGATCCACGTCGTGGGCACGAACGGCAAGTCCTCGACGGTCCGGATGATCGCCGCGATCCTCGAGCGCCACGGGATCGCCACGGGCAGCTACACCTCGCCGCACCTGACCTCGTTCGCCGAGCGCATCGAGGTGGGGGAGCGGCCCGTGCCAGGGCCGGACTTCGCGGCCGCCGTCGCGCGCGTCGCGCGCGCGGCCGAGCTCGTGAACCGGACGCTCGAGCCGGGCGACCGCGTCACCCAGTTCGAGGCGCTGACGGCCGCCGCCTACCACGAGCTGGCGCGCCGAGGGGTGGAGGTGGCGGTGATCGAGGCCGGCCTCGGGGGGCGCTACGACGCGACCAACGTGATCCCCTCGAGGGTGCAGGTGGTCACCTCGGTGGGGCTCGAGCACACGCGCTGGCTCGGCCCGACGATCCGCGACATCGCCGAGGAGAAGCTCGCGGTGGTGCGCGACCACGCCACCCTTGTCGCCGGGCGGCTCGACCCGGACGCCGACGCGGTGGCGCGGCGGGTGGCGGCGGAGCGGCACGCGCGGCTCGTGCGGGCGCCCGAGTCGAGCGACCTGCCGCTCGCCGCTCTCGGCTCCTTCCAGCGCCGCAACTTCGCGCTCGCGCAGGCGGCCGCCGCGGCGTTCCTGGGCGAGCTCGATCCCGGGGCGGTGCGCCGGGCGGCAGCGGAGACCCAGGTGCCCGGCCGGATGCAGCAGGTCGCCGACGCGCCGCTCACGATCTACGACGGCGCGCACAACCCCTCGGGCTGCGAGGCGCTCGCGGACGCGCTCCCCGAGGTGGTGGGGCAGCGGCGGCTCGTGGCGGTGCTGGGCGTGCTCGACGACAAGGACGCGGCGGGCATGCTGCGGCCGCTCCTGCCGCTCGTCGACGCGCTCGTGGTCACCCGCTCGCGCAACCCGCGCTCCCTGCCGCCCGGAACGCTCGCCTCGCTCTCGGAGCGCCTGGGCGGCCCCGAGCCCGAGATCGTCGCGGACCCCGACGGCGCGGTGGCGCGCGCGCAGGAGCTCGCCGGCCCGGGCGGGGCGGTGATCGCGACCGGCTCGATCTACCTGATCGCCGATCTCGTGTCGGACCGCGCCGCGGGCCGCGCCTCGATGCTGTGAGAGACGACGAGTTCCCGAGCCTGCTCACGATGATCGGCATCGTCGCCGTAGTGGTGGCGGTCGTGATACTCGTGTTCTTCGGTATCGGGTACCTGATCGGGCGGTTGTTCCTGTAAGGGCAGTCCACCGTCCCCAGTACACTGCGCCCGCATGCGCCTCGCCGTCTTCGGCATCGAGAACGACGGGTTGAACCGCGCCGTCAGCGTCCTTCTGCTTTGCATCGTCGTGATCTGGCTCGCGCTCGTCTGGTGGACCTACGCCGACGCCCGCCGCCGGATCGAGGACCCGATGCTGATCGGCTGCGCCACGCTGGCGTCGCTGATTTTCCCCTTCATCGGAACGATCGTGTACATGATCGTGCGGCCGCCCGAGTACCTCGACGACGTACGCGAGCGCGCTCTCGAGATCGCCGCCGCCCAGGCGCGCCTGCAGGAGCTCGACCCTGCGTGCCCCTACTGCGGCTTCGAGATCGAGAAGACCTTCCTGCGCTGCCCGAGCTGCCTCAGGCGGCTGAAGGAGCCGTGCCGGACCTGCGGCCGGCCCCTCGACCCGCGCTGGAAGATATGCCCCTACTGCGAGTCCGAGATCGGCCAGGTGGCCCCGTCCGCCCAGCAGCGGCGGCGCCCGCGGCGCCAGCCCACCACGGCCGGCGGCAGGACCGCGATCGACGATCCCACGATCGCGCGGGCAGCGCCGCCGCCCACCGGCGAGCGCCGGCCGCCGTCGAGGGACAGCTAGCCCTCACCCGACGACTGAGAAGGAGACTCAGTGGAACGGACTCTGATCCTGGTGAAGCCCGATGCCTTCGCGCGCGGGCTGACAGGCGAGATCATCGCCCGCTTCGAGCGCAAGGGCCTTCGCATCGCCGCGCTCGAGCGGATGCAGCTCGAGCGCGCGACCGCCGAGGAGCACTACGCCGAGCACCGCGAGAAGCCGTTCTTCGGCGAGCTCGTCGACTTCATCACGAGCGGCCCGCTCGTCGCGATGGTGCTCGAGGGCCACGAGGCGATCAAGGCGGCGCGCCAGGTGATCGGCGCCACCAACCCCCTCGAGGCCGCGCCGGGCTCGATCCGCGGCGACTACGCGCTCGAGGTGCAGAACAACATGGTCCACGGCTCGGACTCGCCGGATTCGGCCGAGCGCGAGATCGGGATCTTCTTCCCGAAGCTCGCCGCCTGACCGCGGGCCCGACGCGCCGGCGGCGTCTGCGCCAAGATGCCGCCGGCAAAGTGCCCTCCGACCGCCTGATCCTCGCCTCCGGCTCGCCGCAGCGGCGGGCGATCCTCGAGCAGCTCGGCATCGCGTTCGAGGTGGTCGTTCCCGGCGTGCCCGAGATCGAGAGCGGGGACCCGCGGTCGGGCGTCGTCGAGAACGCGCTGCGCAAGGCGAGCGCCGTCGAGGGGGAGCTCGTGCTCGCCGCGGACACCGCGGTGGTGCTCGACGGCGCCTGGCTCGGAAAGCCCTCCGGCGAGGCGGAGGCGGAGAGCTTCCTGCGGCGGCTGTCGGGCCGCACGCACGAGGTCCTGAGCGGCATCGCGCTCAAGATGGGGGGCGAGCTGCGCAGCTCCTGCGCGTCCACGCGCGTGCGCTTCCGCGCGCTCGAGCAGGCCGACCTCGACTGGTACCTCGGCACCGGGGAGTGGCGCGGCCGCGCCGGCGCGTACGCGATCCAGGGCCTCGGCGCCGCGCTCGTCGAGGGCGTCGAGGGCGACTTCTGGAACGTCGTCGGGCTGCCCGTCGCCGAACTCGTGCGGCTCGCGCCGGGGCTCGTGCGCGGCGGCGCCGCCGCCGCCCGCTGAGGCGCGGTCCGGCCGCAACGCGGCTTTCGATCACCTCGCCTGCCCTTCGTTACACTGCTCGCACAGGCGGGACCGACGCACAGTGCGCGCTCGGGCCGGGACACGCGGACCCGTCGGCCGGCGCGAAGGGGCGAAGCTCGCTGATGCGGTCGGCAACCTACAGTTGCTCGCAAAGTGGGATTCTTCTCGTACCTGACCGGCTTCGGCGGCCGCGACATGGCGGTCGATCTCGGCACCGCGAACACGCTCGTGTACGTGCGCGGGCGCGGCATCGTCCTCTCGGAGCCCTCGGTGGTGGCGGTCGACAACCGCACGGGCGAGGTGCACGCCGTCGGCATCGAGGCCAAGCGCATGCTCGGCCGCACCCCCGGCACGATCTCCGCGATCCGCCCGCTGAAGGACGGCGTGATCGCCGACTTCGACGTGACGGAGCAGATGCTCCGGCACTTCATCCAGAAGGTCCACCAGAACCGCTGGGCGCACCCGCGCGTCGTGGTGTGCGTGCCCTCGGGCGTCACCGGCGTCGAGAAGCGCGCGGTGGAGGAGGCGTGCCTGTCGGCCGGCGCGCGCCAGGCCTACCTGATCGAGGAGCCGATGGCGGCCGCGATCGGCGCGGGTCTCCCGGTCGGCGAGCCCACGGGCAACATGGTCGTCGACATCGGCGGCGGCACCAGCGAGGTGGCGGTTATCTCGCTCGGCGGGATCGTCGTCTCGCAGTCGATCCGCATCGGCGGCGACGAGCTCGACGAGGCGATCATCAACTACGTCAAGCGCGAGTACAAGCTGATGATCGGCCAGCAGACCGCGGAGGAGGTGAAGCTCGAGATCGGCTCCGCCTTCCCGCTCGAGGAGGAGGTGCAGGCCGAGATCCGCGGCCGCGACCTCGTCTCGGGCCTGCCGAAGACGGTCGTGCTCACGAGCGAGGAGGTCCGGATGGCGCTCGAGGAGCCGCTCCAGGCGATCATCGACGCCGTGAAGGAGACGCTCGACCGCACCCCGCCCGAGCTCGCAGCCGACATCATGGACCGCGGCATCATGCTCGCGGGGGGCGGGTCGCTCCTGCAGGGCCTCGACGAGCGCCTGCGCGACGAGACGCAGATGCCGGCGCATCTGGCAGAGTCGCCGCTAACCTGCGTTGCCGTCGGATCCGGCCGCTCGCTCGAGGAGTTCGAGGCCATCCATCGCAGCAACCGTAATTCCCGAAATCGCCGGCGCTACTGAGCGCCACGGGGGGTTGCGCCCGTGTACGACAGAAAGGTTGTCCGCAGGCGGCGGGCAGTTCTCGCGACATTCGTAGGTCTCTCCCTCGCCCTGCTGACCGTCTACTTCGGCGAGTCGGCCGGGGGCGCGCTGCACGCGATCCAGCGCGGCGCCCAGGCCGTCTTCTCGCCCGTGGAGGCGGGCGTGTCGAAGGTGCTGAAGCCGTTCCGCGACATCGCCGGCTGGACCGGCGACGTGCTGCACGCGCAGGGCGAGAACAAGACGCTCCGCAAGGAGCTCGCCGAGCTTCGCCTCCAGGCCTCGCAGGGCCAGCTCGCGCAGCGCGACGCGGCTGAGCTCCGCGGCCTGCTCGGCCTGCCCAGGAGCGATGGCTTCCCGGTCACGCGGCGCGTCACGGCCCGCATCACCGCCCGCTCGCCGCAGGTCTGGTACTCGACCGTGCAGATCGACAAGGGCCGCTCCGACGGCATTCGGGTGAACCAGCCGGTGCTCGCGGCGAACGGCCTGGCGGGGAAGATCACGCAGGTCGGGGGCGGGAGCGCCCAGGTCACGCTCATCACGGACGGCTCGAGCAACGTCTCGGCCATGGTGGTGCCCGACGGGGCGAGCGGCATCGTGCGCCCGGAGGTCGGCAACCCGAACGACCTGCTGCTCGACTACATCCAGAAGGGGCGCGACATCAAGCGGGGCGAGACGGTCGTCACCTCGGGCTTTGCGTCCTCGAAGCTCGAGTCGCTGTTCCCGCGGGGCATCCCGATCGGGCGCGTGACGAGGGTCGAGCCGGGCGAGCTCGACCTCTACCGCCGGGTCCACATCACCCCGTTCGCCGACCTGCGGCGGATGAACTACGTGCAGGTGATCGTCGGCGTCGACAGGTCGGCGTCGCAGACCGCGGCGGGAGGCACGGGCAGTTGATCCTCTCGCCGGGCAGCGTGGCGCGCGTCGGCCTGCTGGTGATCGTCGCGGTCCTGCTCGACATCTCCGGCGTGTCCGGCGTGCGGCTGCTGGGGGGCTACGCCGACCTCCTGCCGCTGCTCGTCGGCGCGGCGGCGCTCTACGGCGGCAGCCTCGCCGGCGCCGCCACCGGCTTCTTCGCCGGCCTGCTGGCCGACCTGTTGCTCGGCCAGACGCTCGGGACCTCGTCGCTCGTCCTGACCGTGGTCGGCTACTGGGTCGGGAGCTACCGCGAGCTGCGCGACTCGGGCCACGGCCTGCTGCCGCTGGTCGTCGGCTCGGCCGCGTCGCTCGCGTATGTCGTCGGGATCGCGGCGGTGAGCTTCATGCTCGAGGTGGGCGGCGCCTCGGTGAGCCTCCTGGTTCTGCGCGACATGGTCGTCACCGTCTTCCTGAACACGCTCATCTCTCTGCCCGTGTTCGTCGCGATCCGCAGGGTGCTGCGCCCGGTCCTCGAGGTCGACCCGCTCGAGCGCCGCCGCCGGCGCCGCGCGGCCACCATCGAGAGGGGGCCGATCGGGCTGCGCGGACTCGAGATCGGTCGCTAGCGGATGTACCGCGACAGCGAGACCGGGCCCGCGATCACCCCCCAGCTAGCCCTTCGGGTCGCGATCCTGGGCGGCATCGCGCTCGTCGCCTTCGGGGTGATCTTCATCCGGCTCTGGTACCTGCAGATCCTCTCGGGCGACACCTACCTCGCCAAGGCGCGCGACAACCAGGTCCGCGAGATCCGGGTGGACGCGCCGCGCGGCAAGATCGTGGACCGCGACGGCCGCGTGCTCGTGGACAACCGCATCGCCTACGCGGTCAAGGTGTCGCCCGACAAGCTGCCCAGGCGGCAGGCGGACAAGACCAGGCTGTACGTGCGGCTCGCGCGCGTGCTCGGCATGCGGCGCAACGAGATCCGCGCGACCGTCCGCACGCAGCTCAAGGCGCAGCCGTTCGCGAAGGCGACCGTCAAGCTCGACGCCACCCAGCCGCAGTACGCCTACATCCTCGAGCACTGGAACTCGTTCCCGGGCGTCGAGGTCGAGCCGGTGGCGCTGCGCTACTACCCGCACCACTCGATCGGCGCTCACCTGTTCGGGACGGTCGGCGAGGTCACCGCCGAGGAGCTGAAGGACAAGAAGCGCTACCGCGGCGTGGCGATGGGGGACCGCGTGGGCCAGTCGGGCATCGAGTACGCCTACGACCGCTACCTGCGCGGCCAGGACGGCGCCGAGCGCGTGCAGGTCGACTCGCTCGGGAACTTCCGCGGCACGCTCACCGAGCGGCCGGCCAAGCCGGGCCAGCAGCTGCGGCTCTCGATCGACTACGACGTGCAGCGCGTCGGCCAGGACGCGCTCGCGGGGAGTCGCGGCGCGTTCGTGGTGATGGACATCAAGAACGGCGAGATCCGCGCTCTCGGCAGCTCGCCGTCGTTCGACCCGAACGTCTTCTCGAAGGGCGTCAAGGAGTCCGTCTACTCGGCGCTCCTGCACAACCCCGACAACCCGCTCGCGAACCGGGCGATCCAGGGCCTCTATCCGACGGGCTCGACGTTCAAGCCGATCACCTCGGTCGCTGCGCTCGAGAGCGGCGTGCTGACGCCCTCGACGCCGATCTACGACCCGGGCTACTTCGACCTCGGCGGCGGCCTGCGCATCTGGAACGCGGGCCACGTGGCGAACGGCACGCTGACGCTCGTCGACGCGCTCAAGGTCTCGAGCGACGTGTTCTTCTACAAGGTCGGGGCGGAGCTCAACAACGCCGCGGGAGGGGAGCAGCTCCAGCACTGGGCGCGCCAGCTCGGGATCGGGCGCAAGACCGGCATCGAGCTCCCCGGCGAGGTCCCCGGGCTGCTGCCGACGCCCGAGTGGCGCGACAGGCTCTTCAAGAAGCACGCGACCGACAAGTCCTGGACGATCGGCGACAATGTGAACCTCGCCGTGGGCCAGGGCGACCTCCAGGCCGACCCGCTGCAGATGGCGGTCGCCTACGCCGCGATCGCCAACGGCGGCTACATAGTGCGCCCGCACCTGGGGGAGCGCATCGAGGACCGCTACGGGCGCGTGATCCAGGAGCTCGGGAACAACACGGCCCGGCGCAGGGTTCCCATCAGCTCCCAGACGCGCTCGCTGATCCTGCAGGGCCTCTACGAGGCCGCGAACGCCCCGGGCGGAACCTCGACCGACGTGTTCAAGGACTTCCCGATCAAGGTCGCGGGCAAGACCGGCACGGCCGAGAGGGGGCCGGGCCGGCCCGACCAGTCCTGGTACGTCGCGCTCGCCCCCTGGCCGAACCCGCGCTACGTGGTTGCGGTCACCGATGAGACCGGCGGCTTCGGCGCCGAGACCGCCGCTCCGGACGCCCGCCGCATCCTGGCCGCCCTCTTCGGCATCAAGAGCGAGGAGAACAAGATCGTGAAGGGCGCGAGCCGGACCCGATGAGCGCCGCCGTTCCCGATACGCTGCCGCGCGCACGCTGATGCAAGCCAACCCCTACGGCACATCCGTGCAGGGCTTTCGCGCGCCGGAGGCGCGGGCGGGGCTGCGCCTGCTCCACATGGACCCGCTGCTGCTCGTGGCGACGCTCTCGATCTGTGCCTGCTCGATCTACACGATCTGGACGGCCACGAGCACCGACATCCCCGGGTCGCCGTACCACTACGTGATCCGGCAGTCGCTCTACGCGGGCGTGGGGGTGGCGCTGATGCTGCTCGTGGCGCGCGTCGACTACTCGCGGCTGCGCGAGTGGCGCATCGGCATCTACGCGACGATGATCGGCCTGATCGCGCTCGTGCTGCTGCTCGGCGGCGCCACGCGCGGCTCCAAGCGCTGGATCTCTCTGCCGTTCCTCAACTTCCAGCCCTCCGAGCTCGGCAAGCTGCTCCTGATCGTCAGCCTCGCCGGGTTCATCGTCGACCGCGGCCGCAGGCTCGGCGAGCGCGAGACGACGCAGCGGATCGTGCTGCTCGCGCTCGTCCCGGCGATGCTCGTGATCGCGCAGCCCGACCTCGGCTCGGGCCTCGTCTACCTCACGATCGCCACGGCGCTGCTGTTCGTGGCGGGGACGAAGTGGACGCACTTCGCCGCGCTCGCGGGGCTCGGCGTGGTGGCCGTCACGCTGGTGCTCGTGCTAGCGCCGATGGCGGGGGTGACGGTGCTCAAGCCCTACCAGGTCGACCGCCTCACGGCCTTCATCAACCCCACCGAGGACCCGCGCGACCAGGGGTACCAGCTCAGCCAGTCCATGACGGCGATCGGCTCGGGCCAGAAGACGGGGCGCGGCCCGGACGGGGCGACGCAGACGAAGCTCGACTTCCTGCCGGAGCACCACACCGACTTCATCTTCTCCGTGGTGGGAGAGGAGTTCGGCTTCGTGGGCTGCGCGTTCGTGCTGTCGCTCTACGCGCTGCTCATATGGCGGGCCCTGCGCATCCTCACGATGGCGAAGAACCTCTACGGCAGCCTCCTGGCGGGAGGCATCGTCGCCATGCTCCTGTTCCAGATAGTCGTGAACGTGGGCATGACGGTGGGGATCATGCCGATCACGGGCGTGCCCCTGCCCCTGATGAGCTACGGCGGCTCGTCCGTGCTCGTGACGCTGCTCGCGCTCGGCCTGCTGCAGTCCGTGCACGTGCAGGCGCGCGAGGTGAGCGCGCTGAAGAGCCGTCAGGCGCTGCTCTAGGCGCGCCGGGCGGCCCCGGCAGAGCGCGGCGGCGCCCGCTGCGTCCGGCCTGCCGGTACCCTGAAGGAAGAGACGCGAGTCCCGCACCGATGGATCCGGGCCCGACTCGCGGGGCCGGATCGGGATCCGGCCGCGAAGACTTCGATCTTGAGTTCGACGCTCCCACATCCACACCCCGTGCCGGACGCGGCGGAGGCGCAGCGCCTTCGCGCTCGCACGGGCTCGACTTGCAAATCGCCCGCTGCACGCGCGCACCCGCACGGAACCGGCGCGAGCGCCACGGTCTGCGAGCGGAGGGCAGCGGGCTCCATGCTCTTGAGAGGCGTAATTGAAAAAGCGAGTGATCGTCACGGTCGACCGTGGCGAAACCCGGGTTGCGATCTTGGAGGCGGAGGGTGACCCGTCCCACGCCGCCCGAGACGACAATGAGAAGCCGTCGAGCAGGCGCCGCCGAGGCGGGCGCCGCGGCGCGAAGAAGGCATCGGGGCTCGCCCCCGGCGAGCGGGTAGCCGAGCTCTACATCGAGCGGCGGGGCAGCCGCTCAATCGTCGGCAACATCTACAAGGGCAAGGTCGACAACGTCCTGCCCGGCCTCGAGGCGGCGTTCGTCGACATCGGCCTCGACAAGAACGGCTTCCTGCACGTCGACGACATCGTGATGCCCGGCGTGGAGGTGCAGCGCCGCGGGCGCGGCGGCAAGGGCCAGCGCATCGGCGAGCTGCTCGAGCCGGGCCAGGAGATCATCGTGCAGGTGATGAAGGACCCCCTGAAGACCAAGGGGGCCAGGCTCACGATGCAGCTCTCGATCGCGGGGCGCTACCTCGTGTACGTGCCGACGGCCGAGGGCGTGGGCGTCTCGCGGCGGCTCGACGACAAGGAGCGGGACCGGCTGCGCAAGGAGACGCGCGGGCTCGATCTCAAGGAGGGCGGCGCGATCATCCGCACGGCCGCCCGGGGCGCCAAGCGCGAGGACTTCGAGCGGGAGCTGAAGTACCTCTACAAGCTCTACGAGATCCTCCAGCGGCGCGCGCAGGAGACCGTCGCGCCCGCGATGGTCTTCCAGGAGGCGGACCTCCCGGTGCGCGTGGTGCGCGACATCTTCTCGTCGCAGTTCGAGGAGGCGCTCGTCGACGACGGGAAGGCGTACGAGCGGCTCACCTCCTTCCTCGCGCGCACCGCGCCCGAGCTCGTCGACCGCATCGAGCTGGTGGAGGACGACGAGCCGCTGTTCGAGCGCTTCGGGATCGACAAGGTGCTCCAGTCCACGCTCAGCCGGCGCGTCGACCTGCCCTCGGGCGGCTACCTGATGATCGACTACGCCGAGGCGATGACGGTGATCGACGTCAACTCGGGGTCGTTCATCGGCCGCGGCAAGGGCGCCAAGCTCGAGGACACGATCACCAAGACCAACCTCGAGGCCGCCGAGGAGGTCGTGCGCCAGCTGCGGCTGCGCGACATCGGCGGGATCATCGTCATCGACTTCATCGACATGGCGCGGGCGCGCAACCGCGACGCGGTGCTCAAGACCCTGCGCAAGGAGCTCGACGAGGACCGCACCAAGACCTACGTGATGGAGATCTCGCCGCTCGGGCTCGTCGAGATGACGCGCCAGAACGTGACCGACGGCGTCAGGGAGATCCTCACGAAGACCTGCCCGACCTGCAACGGCGACGGCGTCGTGCTGTCGGAGGAGACGGTGGCGCTCGACGTCCAGCGCAAGCTGCGCGAGCTCGCGCTCGAGCGGCCCGAGCCCGAGGCCTTCCTGGTGCAGGTGCACCCGCGCGTCGCCTCCACGCTGCTGAGCGGACCGGGCACGCCGCCGCTGCTCCAGCTCGAGGACGAGGTCGGCAAGCACTTCCATTTCGAGGGCTCCGAGGGCCTGCCGATCGACCACTTCGCCGTGTCGGCAGAGGGCACGCGCGAGGAGATCGAGGAGCGCGCGCTCCCGTTCCGCGAGGGCGAGGAGGTGCTCGTGACGATCGAGGAGCCGCACATGTACAACGAGGAGGACGCGGTCGCGAAGATCGACGGCTACGTGATCTCGGTCGCGAACGCCGTGCGCCAGATCGGCGAGCAGGTGCTCGTGCGGATCGAGAGCGTGAGCCGCACCTCCGCGCAGGCGACGATCGTCGGGTCGAACGGGCGCGGCGAGCCCGCGCAGGCGGCCGCCCCGGACGACGGCGAGCCCGCCGAGACGGGCTCCTCGAGCCGCCGGCGCGGGCGCCGCGGCGGGCGCCGCAGGCGGGCCTCGACCGCGGGCGCGCCGCCCGAGGAGGCGGCCGCGGCCGAGGCGCAGAAGTAGGGGCTGCGGGCCCGTCGGCCCGCCCCGCGCCGGCGGGGGCGGCTCAGCGCTCGCCGAGGCGACTCGCCGGGCGCGGCCTGCCGACGTGGTAGCCCTGCGCGTAGTCGACGCCGAACTCGCGCACCTTCTCGAGCGTCGCCTCGCTCTCGACCCACTCTGCGACGGTCTTCATGCCGAGCCCGCGGGCGACGTCGGCCATCGCGCGCACGAGCACCTGGTCGCTGTGCGAGTGGGCGAGGTCGCGGATGAAGTCGCCGTCGAGCTTGACGTAGTCGATCGGCATGTACTTCAGGTAGTGGAACGACCCGAACCCGGTGCCGAAGTCGTCGACCGCAAAGCGGCAGCCGACGCCGGTGAGCCGGGAGGCGAAGCCGCGCGCCACCTCCAGGCTCGCGATCGCCGCGGTCTCCGTGATCTCGAAGATCAGCGCGTGGGGCGGGATCTGCGCCCGCTGCACCGCGTCGGCGATGAAGTCGGGCAGCTCCGGGTCTCCGAACGAGCGGCCCGAGAGGTTCACCTCGAGCCTGACCTCGCGCCCCTGCCGCACGCACGATTGGATCAGCTCGATCGCCTGGGTCACCACCCAGCGGTCGATCGCCTCCACCAGGCCGAAGCGCTCCGCGGCCGGCATGAAGGCGTCGGGCAGGACCGGCTGTCCTCCCTGGCCGCGCATCCGCACGAGCAGCTCGTGCTGCGACACGGCGCCGCTGCGCACGTCGAGGATCGGCTGCTCGTACAGCACGAAGCCGTCGGTCTCGAGCGCCTCGCGCACGCGCTCCGCCCAGGTCCTGCGCTCGTGCATGCGCGCGTGGCCGGCGCGCGAGTAGAACCCGACGCGGTCGCGCCCGGCCTCCTTGGCCTCGTACATCGCGAGGTCGGCCTCGCCGAGCAGCTCGCGACCGGTGAGGTCGCGCGAGCGGAACTCCGTGATGCCCACGCTGGCTGTGACGCGGACCGCCTGCCCGCCCACGATCACGGGCTCCGCGCGGATCGCCGCGGCTACGTCGCGGGCCACCGCGCGCGCCTCCTTGGCGCCCGTCCGCGGCAGCAGCACCGCGAACTCGTCGCCGCTCAGCCGCGCGACGACGTCCGAGTCGCGCAGGCGGTCGCGCAGGATCCCCGCGACGGCGACCAGCATCTCGTCGCCCACGTTGTGCCCGAGCGTGTCGTTCACGTACTTGAAGTTGTCGAGGTCGAGCACGAGCAGCGACGCGTTGTCGCCGTAGCGCGCGTCGCGCGCGAGCTCCTGGTCGAGCCCCTCCTCGAAGCGGCGGCGGTTGAGCAGGCCGGTGAGGGCGTCGTGGTCGGCGAGGTATCGGAGCTCCCGCTCGTAGCGCTTGCGCTCGGTGACGTCGGTCGCCGTGCCGGTCGCGCCGACCACGCTCCCCTCGTGGTCGTGGAGCGGCATCCCGGACACCTCGAGCGACACGCGCGTGCCGTCGGCGCGCACGTGCTCGGTCGTGTACGAATCGATCGCCTCGCCCTCCAGGAGCCGGCGGATCGCGCCGCGGGAGCCCTCGCGATATTCGGGCGCGACGAACGCGAGCACGTGCCGGCCGACCATCTCCTCGGGCTCGAGCCCGTGGGTGCGGCGCACAGCCTGGTTCACGAACGTGAAGCGGCCGGCGGCGTCGATCGACCAGATCACGTCGCGCGTCGTCTCGACGAGCCGCCTGTACTTCTCCTCGCTCTCGCTCACGAGGCGCTCGGCCTGCTTGCGCGAGGTGATGTCGAGCAGGCTGCCGGTCGCGCCGAGCGGCCTGCCGTCCTTGTCGACTATGGCCGTGGCGTTGAGGATCGCCGTCATGCGGCTGCCGTCGGCGCGGATCCCCTCGAGCTCCCAGTCGGACAGCTCGCCGCTCAGCGCGATCAGGCGCGAGAGCATCTGGCGGCAGCGCTCGCGATCCTCGGGGGCGACGAAGTCGAGCATGCTGCGCCCGCCGAGCTCGGAGGGGTCGCAGCGGTAGACGACCCGCGCGGCGTCGTTCACGAACGTGAAGCGGCCCTCGGTGTCGATCGTCCAGATCAGCCCGTGCGAGAGCTCAACGAGCAGGCGGTAGCGCTGCTCGCTCGTCCGCAGCTCGGCGAGCGCGCGCTCGCGCTCGGTGACGTCGAGCGCCACGCCCACCGAGCCGATGATCTCCCCGCGCGGGTCGAGCAGCGGCGCGAAATGGGACTCGAAGGCGTTGCCGAGCTCGTCTTGGAGCACCGCCGTGAAGAGCTCGCCGGCGAGCGCGCGCTGGTTGTACTCGACGATCTCCCGCGCGCGCTCCTCGTACAGCTCCTCCACGGTGCGCCCGACGAGCTCATCACCCATGCCCTGCGGCGGCGTGCCGAGGCTGACGGTGACGCGGCCGTCGAGATCGAGCGCCCAGAGGCTCATCGGCGCCTTGGCGAAGATCACGTCGAGCCACGCGCGCGACGCGTACAGCTCCTCGCGGCTCTCGAAGACGTCGGTGGCGTCGCGCGCGACCGCGTAGACGAGCCCGCTCTCCTCTTCGATGGAGGCGGTCCAGCGCAGCGCGCGGTAGTCGCCCGCCTTCGTGCGGTAGCGGTTCTCGAAGAAGACGGCCGGCGAGCCGGGCGCGAGCGACGCGCCCGCCGCGAGGGTCGCCGCCACGTCGTGCGGATGCACGAACTCGCGCCAGTCGACGCCGATCATCTCGCCGGGCTCGTAGCCGAGCACCGCGCGCCAGGCCGCGTTGATCCGCACGAAGCGGCCTCCGTCGATCACCGCGAGCAGCGCGGGGGCGGCCTCGAAGAACCTGTCGCTCCCGGCTTCCCGGGCCTGCGCCCTGCCCTCCGACGCGTTCCATCGCCCTCCAGTGGCCACTGTGGCCGTCGTACCCCGTCGGCCGCGCCGCCATGCGCGCAGGCCCCCACGGCGCCGGGTCGCTACACTCCCGATCCGGCGCCCGCTGCGGCGCTCTTTTCCTGCCATGTACGCGATCGTCAAAGTAGGCGGCAAGCAGTACCGCGTCGAGAAGGGGGACACCCTGCTCGTCGACCGCATGCGTGCCGAGGAGGGGGCGAAGGTCCAGCTCGAGCCGCTGCTCTTCCAGGACGGCGACAAGCTCGTCTTCGAGGGCGGCGACCTCGACAAGGTCAAGGTCGAGGCGGTCGTGGCGGGGCACGAGCGCGGGAAGAAGGTCCGCGTCGTGAAGTTCAAGCCGAAGCGCGGCTACAAGCGCGCGCAGGGCCACCGCTCCGAGCTGACCCGACTCGAAGTGGAGGACATCAAGCTGCTCTCGCGCAAGCCGGCCGCCAGGAAGTCCGAGGAGGCCGAGGATGGCTCATAAGAAGGGTCTCGGCTCGAGCCGCAACGGGCGCGACTCGCAGGCCAAGCGCCTGGGCGTGAAGATCTTCGCGGGCCAGGTCGTGAACGGCGGCGAGATCATCGTGCGCCAGCGCGGTACGAAGTTCAAGCCCGGCGACGGCGCCGGCATCGGCAAGGACGACACGATCTACGCGCGCCGCGCGGGGACGGTCGAGTTCAAGACCGGGCGTCGCGGCCGCGTCGTCGCGGTCACGCCGAACGGCGACTAGCTCGCGGCCCCAGCCGCGCGCGGCCGCGCGCGGCGGCACGGGCGACCTCTAGCATCGGCCTCGTGCTCTACGACCGGGCGAAGATCTTCGTGCAGGCGGGCGCCGGCGGCGACGGAGCCGTGTCGTTCCGCCGCGAGGCGCACGTGCCGCGCGGCGGCCCTGACGGCGGCGACGGCGGCCGCGGCGCGGACGTCGTGCTCGTCTGCGACCCGTCGCTGCGCGACCTCCAGCAGTTCAAGCGCAAGGCGCGCTACAAGGCCCGGCGCGGCGGGCACGGGGAGGGCTCGAACCGCCACGGCGCGAGCCCCGACCCGCTGCTCGTGCGTGTTCCGCCCGGCACGGTCGTGGAGGACGTCGAGGGGACGCTGCGCTTCGACCTGACCGAGCCGGGCCAGCGCGCGGTGGTCGCGCGCGGCGGCGCCGGCGGGCACGGCAACAAGCGCTTCGCCACCTCGACCCGCCAGGCGCCGCGCTTCGCGGAGCGGGGCCTGCCGGGCGAGGAGCGCTGGCTCGAGCTGCGGCTGAAGCTGCTCGCCGACGTCGGGCTGGTCGGGCTCCCGAACGCGGGCAAGTCATCGCTGCTCGCGCGCCTGACGCGCGCGCACCCGAAGGTGGCCTCGTATCCGTTCACGACGCTCGAGCCGGTGCTCGGAACGCTCGAGGGGGAGGACCGGCAGATTGTGGTGGCGGACATCCCGGGGCTGATCGAGGGCGCCGGGGAGGGCGCCGGCCTGGGGCTCGAGTTCCTCGCGCACGTCGAGCGCACGCGCCTGCTCGTGCACGTGCTCGACCTCGCGCCGCTCGACGGCTCGGACCCGGTCGAGAGCTTCCGCACCGTGGAGGCCGAGCTCGCGGGCTACGGCCACGGTCTCGCCGCGCTCCCGCGCATCCTCGCGCTCTCGAAGGCGGATCTCGTCCCGCCCGAGCGCGCGCGGGCCGCCGCCGGCGAGTGGCGCGAGCGGCTGGGGGAGGACGTGCTCGCCGTCGTCGTCACCTCGAGCGCGACGAGCCACGGCATCGACGAGCTCGCGGCCGCGCTCCTGCGCCACGTGCCGAGCGAGCAGCCGGCGCCCGAGGAGGGCCCGGAGCTCGCCCTCGCAGAGCACCGGGTGTACCGCCCCGGCGACGACGGGGGCTTCCGCGTCGAGCGGGTCGGCGAGGGCCGCTTTCGCGTGAGCGGGCCGCGCGTGGACCGCCTGATCGCGCGGCACGACATCGCCAACGAGGAGGCGATGCGCTACGTCGAGGGGCGCCTGCGGGCGATGGGGGTGGTCCGGGCGCTCGAGGCCGCCGGCTTCGAGCCCGGGGACGACGTCGAGCTCGGCGGCGTGGTGTTCGAGCTCGACCCGGGCGCCCCGTTCGCCTAGCTCGCGCTCTGCCCCATAACCTTCGCCGCGATGAGCACGATCGTCGTGAAGCTCGGGTCGAGCATCGTCGCCGACGAGCGCGGGGAGCTGCGCGCCGAGGTGCTGCGCGGGATCTGCGCGCAGACGGCCGCCCTGCACGCGCAGGGCGACTCGGTCGTCCTCGTCAGCTCGGGGGCGATCGCGCGCGGGATGCGCGTGATGGAGCTCCCGATGCGGCCGCGCACGATCGAGGAGCTGCAGGCCGCCTCCGCGGTGGGGCAGGGCAAGCTCTACCGCAGCTACGACGAGCTCCTGCGCGAGCACGGGCTGACCAGCGCGCAGGTGCTGCTCACGTTCTTCGACATGTCGGCGCGCAGCCACTACGTCAACGCGCGCCAGACGCTCCGCACCCTGCTCGACTGGCGCGTCGTGCCCGTGATCAACGAGAACGACACCACCACGACCGACGAGATCAGCTTCGGCGACAACGACTTCCTCGCCGCCCAGGTCGCGATCCTGCTCGACGCCGACATGCTGCTCCTCTTGACCGACACGGACGGGCTCTACGACTCCGACCCGCGCGCCAACCCGAACGCGGCGCCGGTCCGGGAGGTGACGGACTTCTCCCAGCTCGACGAGCTCGACATCCCGCTCACCACCTCGCCGCTCGGGTCTGGCGGGATGCGCTCGAAGGTGGTCGCGGCGGAGATGGCGACCGCGGCGGGGATCACCGCCGTGATCGCGCGCGGCACGGACGAGCGCGTGGTCGAGCGGGCCTTCGCGGGCGAGCGGCTCGGCACGCGCTTCGCTCCCCAGCACGGGCGGGTGTCGAGCTTCAAGCTGTGGCTGAAGTACGCCAAGCCGAGCAGGGGGCGCGTGCTCGTGGACGGGGGCGCAGCCCAGGCGCTGCGCGAGCGCGGCACGAGCCTCCTGCCGGTCGGCGTGGTCGACGTGCAGGGCGACTTCCAGCCGGGCGACGCCGTCGATATCGCGGCGAGCGACGGCAACGGGCGGCCGATCGGCAAGGGCATCGTCAACTACTCGGCCGAGGAGCTGCGCCTGATCAAGGGCATGAAGACCTCGGAGGTGCGCGAGCTGCTCCCGCGCGCGAGCGAGGAGGCGGTGCACCGCGACTACTTCGTGCTGGAGTAGGGGCCGCCGGCCGCGGCCTCTCGCCGGGCGTTCCGGGCGGGCGTGTAGGCGGCGGGCTCGCTGTCCGGGCGCCGGCGGCGCCAGGTACCCTTGCCCCATGACCACCACCGCAAGCTCCGTGGCGGAGATCTGCGCCGGCGCGAAGCGCGCCTCGCGACGGCTCGCTCGTCTCGACGCCGCGACGCGCAACGCCGGGATCGTGGCGATGGCGGACGCGCTCGAGGAGCGCACGGGCGAGATCCTCGCGGCGAACGCCCGCGACATGGAGGCGGGCCGCGAGGCGGGCATCGGGGCCGCGCTGCTCGACCGGCTGATGCTCGACGAGGCGCGGATCGCGGGGATCGCCGCCGACGCGCGCAAGGTCGCGCTGCTGCCCGACCCGCTGGGCGAGACGATCGAGGGCTGGCGGCTCGAGAACGGGCTCGACGTGCGCAAGGTGCGCGTGCCGCTCGGCGTGGTCGCCGTCGTCTACGAGGCGCGCCCGAACGTGACGATCGACTGCTCGGCGCTGTGCATCAAGTCGGGCAACGCGATCGTCCTGCGCGGCTCCTCGACCGCGGCGCACTCGAACGCGGTGCTGGCCGCGATTGCCTCCGAGGCGGTCCGCTCGGTCGGGCTCCCTGAGGGGTCGGTCTCGCTCGTGCACGGCGGCGGGCGGGAGGAGCTCGTCGAGCTCGCCACCCAGGACGGCCTCGTCGACCTGATCATCCCGCGCGGCGGGGAGGGGCTGAAGGCGACGCTGAAGGAGCACGCGACCGTTCCGGTGATCTACGCGGCGTCGGGAAACTGCCACGTGTTCGTGGACGCCGACGCGAACCTCGACGACGCGGTCGCGATCGTCCTCAACGCGAAGGTGCAGCGGCCGGGCGTGTGCAACGCCGCCGAGACGCTGCTCGTGCACGCCGACGCGGCGCCCGCGTTCCTGCCGCGCGCCCTGCGCGAGCTGCGCGAGGCGGGCGTCGAGCTGCGCGTGGACGGCCGCACCCGGTCGCTCGCCGGGGAGCTCGTCGGGAGCCTCGCCGAGGCGACCGAGGAGGACTGGTCGACGGAGTACCACGCGCTGATCCTCGCGGTGAAGGTGGTGGACTCGGTGGACGAGGCGATCGAGCACATCAACCGCTACGGGAGCGGGCACTCGGAGGCGATCGTGACCGGCTCGCTCGAGTCGGCGCAGGCATTCGAGCAGGGGGTGGACGCCGCGTGCGTGTACGTGAACGCCTCGACGCGGTTCACGGACGGGGCTCAGTTCGGGCTCGGCGCGGAGATCGGCAACTCCACGCAGAAGCTGCACGCGCGCGGGCCGATCGCCCTGCGCGAGCTCTGCAGCTACAAGTACGTGGTCGTCGGCTCCGGCCAGGTGAGGCCGTAGCGGCCTTGCGGCTCGGCATCTTCGGCGGCGCGTTCAACCCGCCGCACGTCGGACACCTGGCCTGCGCGCAGGACGCGCACGCGCAGCTCGGCCTCGACACGGTCGTGTGGGTGCCGACCGGGAGGGCGCCCCACCGCGAGATCGAGGACGACCCCGGGGCGGAGGTGCGCCTGCAGATGTGCGAGCACGCGCTCGCGGGCGACGAGCGCTTCGGGCTCTCGCGGATCGAGATCGACAGGCCGGGGCCGTCGTACACGGTCGAGACGCTGCGGGCGATCCGGGCGTCGAGGCCGGAGGCGAGCCTGTTCCTGATCCTCGGGGGCGACCAGGCAGCGGCGCTGCCGGCCTGGCACGAGCCCGAGGAGGTCCTGTCGCTCGCGACGGTCGCGGCAGCGGCGCGCGGGGAGCGGACGCGCGAGCGCGTGCTCGAGGCGATCTCGGCGCTCGCGGGGAGCGAGCGCGTGGTGTTCTTCGACATGCCCCGGATCGACGTGTCGTCCACGCTCGTGCGGGCGCGCGTCGCGGCGGGGCAGCCGATCCGCTACCTCGTGCCGGACAGGGTGGCGAGCTTCATCGGCGCACACGGCCTCTACGGATCCTCGGCGCCGGTGGGGGCGGGGCGGTGACCGCGGAGCCGCAGCCGGGGCGCCGCCTCGACGGCGAGGCGCTGGCGGAGCGGGTCGCCGCGATCGCCTCGGACCGCAAGGCGCTCGACATCCGCGTGATCGACCTGCGCGGGGTGGTCGGCTACACCGACTTCTTCGTGATCTGCAGCGGCAACACCGAGCGCCAGACGAAGGCGATCCACGATGCGGTGCACAGGCAGCTCAAGGACGAGGGGGTGCTGCCCCGCCGCGTCGAGGGCGAGCGCGAGGCGCGCTGGATCCTGATGGACTACCTCGACTGCGTGGTCCACATCTTCACGCCCGAGGCGCGCTCGTTCTACCGCCTCGAGAGCCTCTGGGGCGACGCCCCGGCGCGCTCGGTCGATTAGGCCCGCGCGCGGGGCGCGGCGGCGCCCGGCCCAAGGCGGGTTGGGGCGCGGCGGAGGTTGCGCCGCGCCGGCGCGCCGGAAGCCCGTTCCATTCGACATAAGAACTAGTGCCGACCCGTTTTCGAGGGTGGGCGCTGCGACATGATCTTCGCGCTGCGCAAGCGGCTCATGCGCGTGCAGTGCAAGGGGTGGTGCGCCTGATGCCCGGCCGCGTCCTGCGCGCGGCGTACGTGCGCACGACCACCACGTCACTCTGCTTCGCGGCCCACGATCGCGATGGCCGCAGGCAAGTCCGCGATCCACCTCCGGCTGGCGGGCGCAAGGAACAACCAGCGAAGCCGTATAAACTGGCGAGAGACCACGAGCTTGGGGCTATAGCTCAGCTGGGAGAGCGCCGCTCTGGCAGAGCGGAGGTCGCCGGTTCGAGCCCGGCTAGCTCCATCCGATGAGACGGCGCCGGCAGGCGCCGTCTCTGCTTTCTGCGGGCTCCCGGGGCGCGCGAAGCGCTGAGCGGGGCGCGGCTCCGCTCAGCCGAGCGCCTCGGCCAGCAGCACGGCCGCGCCGAAGAGCCCGGCGCCCGCGGCCGCGGCCGCGACCACGGCCGTCGGCGGACCGCCGTGCGCCCCGTGCTCGTGCGCGACGGCGTGGCCCCGTCCATGCGCTATCAGCCAGCGGTTCGCCGGGAACGCCGCTGCTCCGGCGAGCGCGAGCGAGAAGGCGAGGCCGCCCCAGAAGAGCAGATCGCCGAGCCCGGCGTCGAGCGCGCCCGGGATGGCGACGATCGTCGCGTTGTCGACCAGCTCCATGATCGCGATGCTCACGGTGTCCGTGGCAAGCGCGATCGGGACGACCGCGCCGAGCGCCATGCCCGCGCGCAGGAGCGGCAGGCTCGTGAGCGTGTAGCCGAACAGGAACGCGAGCACGACCGCGAGCCCGACCGTGGCCCAGCTCGAGAGCCCGAACGCGGTGCCGAGCACCATGCCGGCGACCTCGCCGAGCGCGCAGCCTGTCAGGCAGTGGAGCGTGGCGCTCAGCGCGAGCGCGCTGAGCGCGCCCCCTCGAGCGGGGAGGTCGTGGCGGTGGCGCTCGTGCTCGTGCCGCATTGCGTCCTGTCGGCGTGCGCGGGTGGGAGTCACGCACTCCAGTTTATACCCCAGAGGGGTATATTGCTCGCAGCCTGCACCTCCCCGGCCCGCGACCAGCGCGGCCGCCTCACAACGGGCGTGCGAAACAGCCGTGCCTATGCAATGCTTATGCAGATGCCGCAAAGCGACGGCTTGACGATCGGCGAGGCGGCGCGCGCGATCGGTGTGAGCCCCGACACGCTCCGCCGCTGGGAGCGGGCCGGCAGGCTCACCACGATCCGCGACTCGGCGAACCGCCGCCGCGTGCCGCGCTCGGAGGTCGAGCGGCTCTCGCAGCGCCCCGACCGCGCGCGCCCCGGCGACTCGCTCTCGGCGCGCAACCGCTTCCCCGGCGTGGTCCGCTCGGTCGAGGTGGACGGGGTGATGGCTCTCGTCGAGATCGAGGCGGGGCCGCACCGCGTGATCGCCGCGATCACGCGCGACGCCGTCGACGACCTCGGGCTGGCGCCGGGCGTGCCGGCCACCGCGACGGTCAAGGCCACCTCGGTGATGGTGGAGCGCGGCGCATGAGGCGCCTCGCCGCGGCCGTCGCGCTGTGCGCCGCGCTCGCCTCTGGCTGCGGCGGCAGCAGCTCCGCCGGCGGGCCCGACCGGATCGACGTCGCCGCCGCCGCGTCCCTCTCCGACCCCGTCACGGCCTACGCCAGGCAGTTCGGCCGCGACCACGACGTCGAGGTGCGCGTCCGCTTCGGCGGCTCGGACGAGCTCGCCGCGCAGATCCGCCAGGGCGTGCCGGCCGACGTGTTCCTCTCCGCCGACGCCGTGCTCCCCGCAGAGCTGGCGCGCGCCGGCCTGCTCGATCGTCCCGAGCCCTTCGCGAGCAACCGGCTCGCGATCGCCGCCGATCCGGCCGGGCCCGTTCGCTCGCTGCCCGACCTCGCGCGGCCCGGAGTCGTCGTCGCGCTCGGCTCGGACGGCGTCCCGGTCGGCAAGTACGCGCGCCACGCGATCGCCCGCCTGCCCCAGCCGCAGCGGGTCGCCCTGCTGCGGAACGTGAAGAGCTCGGAGCCGGACGTCAAGGGCGTGCTCGCCAAGGTCGTGAGCGGCGCGGCGGACGCGGGGATCGTCTACGTCACGGACGCCCGCGCGGCCAGGGCAGAGGTCCACACCGTCGCCCTGCCGCGCTCCCTGCAGCCCGCCATCCGCTACGACGCCGGCGTGGCGGTCGGCGCCAGCCCCGCCGGGCTGGCGCGCCGCTTCGTCGAGGGGCTGCGCTCGGGCGCGGGCGCGCACTACCTGCGGGCCGCCGGATTCGGCCCCGTCCCGTGACGCGCGCCGCCTTCACCGCCGCGCTCGCAGCCGCGCTGGCGCTGGCGCTCGCGTTCCTCGTGCTGCCGGTGGTCGCGATCTTCGCCGACACCTCTCCGGGC
The DNA here is from genome assembly GCA_019683805.1 of Thermoleophilaceae bacterium. Lineage (GTDB taxonomy): Bacteria > Actinomycetota > Thermoleophilia > Solirubrobacterales > Thermoleophilaceae > JADGHQ01. The sequence goes on along the minus strand of JADGHQ010000013.1, from coordinate 13,731 downwards.
CGGCTCGTCTCGAGCCTCGACAACCCCGTCGCCGCCGACGCGCTCTGGCTGAGCGTGCGCACCACGCTGACGGCGCTGGCGGTCATGGTCGTGGTCGGCACGCCGGCTGCGTACCTGCTCGCCACCCGCCGCTTTCCCGGCCGCGCCCTCGCCGTCACGGCGCTCGAGCTGCCGCTCGTGCTCCCGCCCGCGGTGGCCGGCATCGGCCTGCTCGCGGCGTTCGGCCCGCGCGGCATCCTCGGCGAGGCCCTCGCGAGCGCGGGCGTCCGCCTGCCGCTCACCACCACCGCGGTGGTGCTCGCGCTGTGCTTCGTCGCGAGCCCCTTCTACGTGCGCCAGGCGCAGGCTGCGTTCGCGGCGCTCGACCCCTCGCTCGTCGAGGCGTCGCGCACGCTGGGCGCTTCGGAGGCGCGCACGTTCGCGCGCGTGGCCGTGCCGGTCTGCCTGCCCGGGCTCGCGGCCGGCACGGGGCTCGCGTTCGGGCGGGCGCTGGGCGAGTTCGGCGCGACGCTGATGTTCGCCGGCAGCCTCCAGGGCGTCTCGCAGACGCTGCCGCTCGCGATCTACGCGAGCTTCGCCACCGACTTCCCGGCGGCGCTCGCGATGTCGGCGTTGCTCGTGGTCGTCAGCGGCGCGCTCCTCGCCGCCCTGCGGATCGGCGGCGCGAGGTGGGCCGGGCCGACAGGCGCCGTCCGGCTGGGGGACGATGCTCGAGCTGCGCGTGCGCAGACGGCTCAGCCGGCTTGAGCTCGATCTCGCGCTCGAGGTCGGGTCGGGGGCGCTCGCGCTGGCAGGCGCGTCGGGCGCGGGCAAGACCACGACCCTGCGCATCGCCGCCGGGCTCGAGCGCCCCGACAGCGGCACGGTGCGCTGCCAGGGCGAGGTCTGGTTCGACTCGCGCAGCGGCATCGAGGTCCCGCCGGAGCGGCGGCGGGTCGGCTACGTCTTCCAGGACTACGCGCTCTTCCCGCACCTGAGCGCGCTGGGGAACGTCGCCTACGGCCTGGCGGCGCGGCCCCGCGCGGACCGCGAGCGGCGGGCGCGCGCGCTGCTCGAGCGCTTCGGGATCGCCCACCTCGCGCGCGCCCGGCCCGCCGAGCTGTCGGGCGGCGAGCGCCAGCGCGTCGCGCTCGCGCGCGCTCTCGCGCCGGAGCCCCGCGCGCTGCTCCTCGACGAGCCGCTCTCCGCGCTCGACCCGGCCACCCGCGGCGCGGCGGCGCGCGAGCTGCGCGAGCTCCTCGAGACGGCATCCGTGCCGGCGCTCGTAGTGACGCACGACTTCCTCGAGGCGGCGGCGCTCGCCCGCCGCGTGGCGGTGATCGAGCGCGGTCGGCTCGTGCAGGAGGGGGCGCCGGGCGAGCTCGTGGCGGCGCCCGCCACCGCCTTCGTCGCCGACTTCGCGGGCGCGAACCTCCTGCACGGCCGCGCGACCCCGCCGCCTGCGCGCGGCGAGCTCACGAGGGTCGCGCTGGACGGCGGCGGGCTCGTCGCCAGCACTGACGAGGCGAGCGGCCGCGTGGGGGTCGCGGTGTTCCCGTGGGACGTGACGGTCGAGCGCCCCGACGCGCCCGCGGCTGGCTCGCAGGTGAACCGGCTGACCGGCCGCGTCACCACCCTCACCGTGCTCGGCAACCGCGCGCGCGTCTCGGTGGCCACTCCGCAGCCGGTCACCGCCGAGGTGACGACCGCCTCGGTCGAGCGCCTCGGCCTTCGGGAGGGGGCGGCCGCCGCGGTGGCCTGGAAGGCGACCGCGACGCGGCTCGTGCCGGGCGCCTAGCGCAGCGAGCGGGGAGGCGCCTGCGCGGCCCTGCGCGCCGCGAGCCGCAGGAGGGCCCGCACCTCGCGCGGCGCGAGCGCGCGCCCGCCTCGGCCGCTCGCCGCGAACGCCTTCGCGATCGGGAAGCGGTGGAGCGCCACCCCCGCGAGCACCCCGGTCACGCGCCACTTGCGGATCCTCACCGAGCCGCGAACCGAGGCGGGGCCCGACACCGTGAGCGTGCCGTCCAGGCGCGCGAGGCGGATCGTGCCCGAGACCCGCACGCGCGGCACGTACGAGTAGCCGTGGAGCCTCATCCGCCCGATCGGGACGCCCTCCATCCGCCCGGCGCGCAGGCCGCCGACGCGCACGTGCGCCCCGGGCCCGACGGTGAGCGCGGTGGCGATCGCCTCGCTGATGGCGTCCGCGAAGGTGAGCTGCAGCGCGTCGAGCGCCAGCCCTGCGCCGCGCGGAGCGCCGTGCAGTCCGTGCACGTGGGAGAGCGACGGCGGGGGCACGGGCGCAGGCGGGAAAAGGGGGATGCCGCGGCCGCACTCGCGCACCGGCCGGTCCCCGAAGAAGTCGTGGAGGGCGCGGGTGGAGCAGCCGGACACGTCGGCGCTCAGCACCGAATGGCCCGTGAACGGCACCTGCACGAGCGACGCGCGCGGGAACTGCGCGGCCACCTCCTCGGCCTGCTGGAGAGGCGTGCGGACGTCGTCCTGCCCGGAGTAGATCAGCACCGGCACGTCGGGCAGCGGGCCGCCGCCGACATCGGGCGGCTGCGGGGCCTGCGGCCATAGCAGGCAGTCCTCCACCGCCCATCGCGCCGCGATGCGGCTGAACGGGTAGAGGTCCGAGGCCGGGATCGCGGCGAGCGCCGCCCTCATGTCGGTCGGCCGCTCCGACAGCGGCGCGGTGCGCGGCCACGGCAGCGGCGCCTCCTCGCACACTGTCGCGAACTGGAGCGCGTCGCTGAAGATCTCCGGGGGCGTCTCTCCCTCGACCGCGTTCGCGCGGCGCACGAGTCGCAGGATCGGCCCGGCGTCGCCCCGCAGCGCCGCCTTCACGGAACCCGGCAGGTCGGCTAGCACGGTGGGATCGAGATCCCCGGCGATCACGGTGCTCACGAGGTCCTCCTCGTCGATCCGCATGCGCGTGCGGCGCCCGCTCGGCAGCACCACGCGGCCCGCGAGGCTCCTGCGGTCGAGTCGCTTCACGAGCTTCGCGACGTCCCCGACCGGGCTGCCCGTGATGCCGCGGCAGAGGCCGAGGCTGCACTCGTCGCGGAGCATGACGGGGATGCGACCGAACGTGGGGAGCATGAACGGGTGCTCGTCGAGCGGCACGACCGAGTCGAGCACCAGCCGCTCCACGTGGCCCGGGTGGCGCTTCGCGTACGCGAGCGCGACCTTGGTGCCGTACGAGGTGCCGGCGACCGTGATCCCGTCGACGCCGAGCGCACGCCGGATCGACTCGATGTCGTCGGCGGAGTCGCGCGTGGTGTAGAACGGCCGCGCCGCGCCGAGCTTCGCGGCGCAGCGCGCGGCGTTCCGCCGGCGCTGAGGCGCGGTCGTCTCGATCCCGAGCCCCGAGCACGCGAGCGCGCCGGAATGGCCGGTCCCGCGCTGGTCGAACACCACAAGCTCGCGCGAGCGGAGCGCGGGCGCGTAGGAGTAGAGGAAGTCGTCGGCGAGCGGTGTGGCGGCCTGCCCGGGGCCGCCCGCCAGCGCGACGAGCGCACCGTTCACCGGCCCCCTGGTGAGCGGCGGGTGCACCTTCAGCGCCAGCTGCAGCGTGCCGGGCACGTTGCCGCCGCGGTCGAGCGGCACGGCCACGTGGCCGCAGCGCCAGCCGCGGCCGCAGTCGCGCAGGAAGGAGGGAGCCTGTGCGCGCGCCGGTGCGGCGACCGCGAGCGCGCACAGCCACGCCGCGCCTACGAGCGCGAGCAGGCGAAAGCGGACCTGTGAGCCCCGTCTCTCCACTTCGAGATCCTAATCACGGGACCTGCGTCTTCGCCACCGCGCTCAGGAGGCGTCGCCCTCGACCCAGCTCGGCACCTCCATGTCGAGCCCGCGCACGCGTCCGCCGTCGGATTTCGCGTCCGACGCGCCGTCGCGCCCGGCGGCCTGGGCCGCCGGCGTGCCGAGCTCCTGACGGATGTAGCGGTGGCCTGCCTGCACCTCGCGAAGGATGCGCTCGGCGTGGTCGGTGAGCGCCGTGCCGAGCTGGCGCAGACCCGAGCTCACCGCCTCGGCGTCGGCGAGCATCTCGTCAGCCGCGTCCCGCGCCTCTGCCACGTGCTCGGCGGCCTCGCTTCGGGCCTGGGAGAGGATCTCGTCCGCCTCCTCGCGCGCCGCGGCGACGATCGCCCCCGCTTCCTCGCGGGCATTGGCGACCGCCTCCGCAGCCTCCTGCTCGGCGGCCTCGCGGCGCTGCTCGGCGGCCTGCTCAGCGGCGGTCCGCACGAGCCGCGCGTTCTCGGCCGCCTCGAGGCGCGCCCGGTCGGCCGCGGCCTGGGCCTCGGCGCGGATCCGCTCGGCCTCCTCGGCGGCGTGGTCGCGCTCCGCGCGCGCGTCGGCCCGCAGGCGCTCGGCCTCGGCCGCCGCCTCGGCCAGCACGGCCTCGGCGCGCTGGCGCGCCTCGCTGCCCGCGCGCGCGGCGTCGGCCTGCGCCTGGGCGCGAAGCTCCTCCGCCTCGGCCCGCGCCCGCTCGAGCTCCTGCTCCGACCTACGCGCCTCCGCGCGAATGCGCTCGGCGTGGCGGCGCGCCTCGGCTACCAGCTCGTCTGCCTCCTCGCGGGCGTCGGCCAGCACCCGCGCGGCCTCCCGCCGCGCCTCCTCGCGCATCTCCTCTGCCGCCGCGTAGGCCGCGCCGAGGATCGCCTCCACCTGCTCCGCCGCGAGCTGCGCGGCGCGCGAGGAGCGGTCCCCGACGCCTATCGCGTCGCCTGTCTCTGCCGGGTTCACAGCGCGGGAGCTTATGCGGGCGGCGATGATCTAGATTCCGCTGTCCGATGGAAGCCCGCTACGACCCCAAGTCGATCGAGGAGAAGTGGCAGCGCGTCTGGGCGGAGGAGCGCACCTGGGAGGTGTCCAACGAGCCCGACGAGCGGCCGAAGTCGTACGTGCTCGAGATGCTGCCGTACCCGTCCGGCGAGCCGCACATCGGGCACCTGAAGGTCTACTCGGTGGGCGACGCGCTCGCGCACTTCCGCCGCCGGCGGGGGATGCGCGTGCTGCACCCGATGGGCTACGACGCGTTCGGGCTGCCTGCCGAGAACCACGCGATCAAGACCGGCCAGCACCCGCGGATCTCGACCGAGCGCTCGATCCGGCAGTTCCGCGAGCAGTTCCGCTCCTGGGGGATCTCGATCGACTGGTCGCGCGAGCTCGGGACGCACGAGCCGGAGTACTACCGCTGGACCCAGTGGCTCTTCCTGAAGCTCTACGAGCGCGGGCTCGCCTACCGCAACGAGGCGGCGGTCAACTGGTGCCCGAACGACCAGACGGTGCTCGCGAACGAGCAGGTCGTGGACGGTCGCTGCGAGCGCTGCGGCTCGGCGGTCGAGGTGCGCCAGCTCGAGCAGTGGTTCTTCAAGATCACCGAGTACGCGCAGCGCCTGCTCGACGACCTCGAGACGGTGCAGTGGCCGGCGCACGTGGTCACCATGCAGCGCAACTGGATCGGCCGCTCGGAGGGCGCCCGGGTGAGCTTCCGCTGCGAGTCGATCGGCAAGGACTACGAGGTCTTCACGACCCGGCCTGACACGCTCTTCGGCGCGACCTTCTTCGTGATGGCGCCCGAGCACCCCGACGTGCTGCGCCTGAACGACTCCGCCGAGGTGCGCGAGTACGTGAACCGCGCGCTCACAGAGTCGCACGAGGAGCGCGGCGCGGCGGAGAAGGAGAAGACGGGCGTGCCGCTCGGGCGCACGGTCACCAACCCCGTGACCGGCGAGGAGATCCCGATGTTCGTGTCCGACTACGTGCTGATGGAGTACGGCACCGGCGCGATCATGGCGGTCCCCGCGCACGACGAGCGCGACTTCCAGTTCGCGCAGCGGTTCGGGCTGCCGGTCAGGCGCGTGATCGGGAGCCCAAACGGCGACGACGCGCTCCCCTACACCGGCGACGGCGTCATGGTGGGCTCCGGGCGCTTCGACGGCATGCACAACCGCGAGGCGTTCGGCGAGATCGTCGCCTGGCTCGAGGCGGAGGGACGCGGCAGGGCGGCGGTCAACTACAAGCTCCGCGACTGGCTGCTCTCGCGCCAGCGCTACTGGGGCTGCCCGATCCCCGTCGTGTACTGCGACGCCGACGGCATCGTCCCGCTGCCCGAGGACGAGCTCCCGGTGCTGCTGCCCGACGTCGAGGACTACGCGCCGAAGGGCCGCTCGCCGCTCGCCGCGGCCGAGGACTGGGTGCGCACGACCTGCCCGAAGTGCGGCGGCGAGGCGCGGCGCGAGACCGACACGATGGACACCTTCGTCGACTCGGCCTGGTACTTCCTGCGCTACTGCGACGCCCGCAACGACAGGGCGCCCTGGGACCGGGCGGTGGTGGATCGCTGGATGCCGGTCGACCAGTACATCGGCGGCGTGGAGCACGCGATCCTGCACCTGATGTACGCGCGCTTCCTGACGAAGGCGCTCGCCGACTTGGGCCTGGTCGGCTTCCAGGAGCCGTTCACGAACCTCTTCACCCAGGGGATGATCACGCGCGACGGCGCGAAGATGTCCAAGTCGAAGGGCAACGTCGTGAGCCCGCGCGAGTACGTCGAGCGCTACGGCGCCGACACGGCCCGCACCTACATCCTCTTCATCGGGCCGCCGGAGCAGGACGCCGACTGGTCGGACCAGGGCGTCGAGGGCATCCACCGCTTCCTAGCGCGGCTCTGGCGCCTGGGCGTCGAGGTGGCCGAGCGCACGGACGCGTCGGAGGCCGATCCCCGCGGGGAGCCGACCGCGCTGCTGCGCAAGGCGCACTGGGCGATCGAGAAGGTGACGCAGGACCTCGGCGAGCGCTTCGCGCTCCACACCGCGATCTCGGCGGTGATCGAGCTCGTCAACGACGCCTACCGCGACAAGGAGGAGCTGTACGGGTCGGCCGAGGGACGCTCCCAGCTGCGCTTCGCCGCCGCGACCGCGGCGTCGCTGATCTTCCCCTTCGCCCCGCACCTGGGGAGCGAGGTCTACGAGCTGCTCACCGGGCGGCGCGTGTGGGAGGAGCCCTGGCCCGAGCACGACCCGGCGCTCCTCGAGGAGGACACCTTCGAGCTGATCGTGCAGGTGAACGGCAAGCTCCGCGACCGCCTGCGCGCGCCGGCCGGCGCCTCGCGCGAGGAGCAGGAGCGGCTCGCGCGCGAGTCCGAGAAGGTCGCGCAGCGCCTCGACGGGCGCGAGCTCGTGAAGACCGTGGTGGTGCCCGGCAAGCTCGTCAACTTCGTCGTGCGCTAGGCGCCTCACCATGTCCGCGCGGCTCCAGGTTGCGGTTGCGGGACCGGGGGAGGGGTCGGACGCGGAGCGCGAGGCCGCGCGCGAGGTGGGGCGACGGCTCGCCGAGGCGGGGGCGCTCCTCGTCTGCGGCGGCCTCGGTGGGGTCATGGAGGCCGCCTGCCGCGGCGCCAAGGAGGCGGGCGGCGCGACGCTCGGGCTGCTGCCCGGGAGCGACCGCCGCGCGGCGAACCCCTACGTCGACGTGGCGGTCCCGACCGGCCTCGGCGAGGCCCGCAACGCGCTCGTCGTGCGCGCCGCGGACGCGCTCGTCGCGATCGGCGGGGCGTTCGGCACGCTCTCGGAGATCGCGCTCGCCCTGAAGGCGGGGAAGCCCGTGGTGGGGCTCTCGACCTGGGACATCGTCGGCGTCGTTCGCGTCGCGTCCGCCGAGGAGGCCGCGGCGCGGGCGCTCGAGCTCGCCGCTCGCTGACCTAGACTCGCCTCCATGGCGAACGCGGAACGCGCCGCGGCCGGGCTCCGGCCGGGGGACACCGAAGGCGCCCGCGCGGCCCGGGACGACGCCCCGTACCTCGACGCGCTGCGCGCCTACGCCGCGCGCGGCCCCGGGCGCTTCCACGTCCCCGGCCACAAGGGCGGCGTCGGCGCCGACCCGGGCCTGCGCGAATCGCTCGGCGAGCGCGCGCTCGCGATCGACATCCCGGCGCTCACCCAGGGCATCGACACGGGCCCCGAGCCCACGCCGTTCTCCGAGGCGCAGCGCCTCGCCGCCGAGGCCTGGGGCGCGCAGCGCACGTGGTTCCTGATCAACGGCGCCTCGCAGGGCAACCACGTCGCCTGCCTGGCGCTAGCTCACCGCGGGGACCGCGTGGTGGTGCAGCGCAACGTGCACTCGAGCACGATCGACGGGCTGGTCCTGTCGGGCATGCGGCCGACGTTCGTGGCGCCGGAGATCGACGCCGAGCTCCTGATCGCGCACTGCATCACGCCCGCCGCGCTCGAGCGCGCGCTCGACGAGACGCAGGGAGCGGTGGGAGCGCTCGTCGTCTCGCCGACCTACTTCGGCGCGGTCGCCGACGTCGAGGGCCTCGCGGAGGTCGCCCACGCGCGCGGCCTGCCGCTCGTCGTGGACGAGGCCTGGGGCGCGCACCTCGCCTTCAGCGACGAGCTCCCCGCGCACGCGCTCTCGCTCGGCGCCGACCTAGTGATCTCGAGCATCCACAAGATCGTGGGCTCGCTCACGCAGTCCGCCATGCTGCACCTGGGGCGCGGCAGCCTGCTCGACCCGAGCGTCGTCGACCGCTGCGTCACGCTCGTCGAGTCGACGAGCCCGAGCTCGCTGCTGCTCGGCTCGCTCGACGCCGCCCGCCGCCAGGCCGCCGTCCACGGGCCGGAGCTGCTGGGGGAGACGCTGCGCGCGCTGGAGGCGGCGCGCGCCGCGGTGCGCGAGGTGCCGGGGCTCGACGTCCTCGACGAGCGGATCTCCGGCCGGCCGGGCGTGCACGCCTACGACCCGCTCAGGCTCGTGATCGACGTGCGCGGCACCGGGGCGACGGGCTACGACATCGCGCCGATCGTCCTGCGCGACGCCGACATCAACCTCGAGCTCTACGGCGAGAACGTGATCGTGGCGGTGTTCGGGATGGGGGAGAGCGCCGCCGAGCAGGGCGTGCGGCTGGTCGAGGCGCTGCGCCGCGCGGTCGGCTCGCTCGACGCGCCGGGTGACCGCGCGCGCGACGCTTTCGCCCCGCCGCCCCCGTGGGGGCGCCTCGTGATGACCCCGCGCGAGGCCTTCCTCGGCCCGCAGGAGGTCGTGCCGATGCGCGAGGGGGTGGGCCGCGTGGCGGCGGAGTCGCTCGCCGCCTACCCGCCCGGGATCCCGAACGTGCTGCCGGGCGAGGAGCTCACGGCCGAGACAGTCGAGTACATCCAGCAGACGCTGCGGCTCGGCGGCACCCTCCGGGGCGCGAGCGATCGCAGCTTCGCGACGATCAGGGTGGCGGCGGAGCGCCGCTCGTGAGCGCGGCCGTCGCAAGGCGGCTGATCGCGCGCGGCCGCGTGCAGGGCGTGTTCTTCCGCGAGAGCGTGCGCCGGCGCGCCCTGGGCCTCGGCGTCTCCGGGTGGGCCGTCAATCTGCCCGACGGGAGCGTCGAGGTGGTGCTCGAGGGCGAGGCGGACGCGGTGCGGGCGCTCATCGAGTTCTGCCGCGAGGGGCCGCGCGGCGCCTGGGTGGAGCGCCTGGAGGAGACCGAGCTCGAGCCGCGCGGCCTGTCGGGCTTCGAGGTCCGCTAGGGAGCCGACGCGACCTCGAGCCGCGGCTCGACCGTCACCTCGCCGTTGAGGCTGTTGGCGATGTAGCACTCGCGGTGCGCGAGCTCGCAGAGCGCTCGGATCCGGTCCTCGCTGGGGGGCGGCGCGCCCGGGCTCGGGCGCACGACGATCGTCGGCCGCAGCGCGATCCGCGTCAGGCGCACCGGCCTGTCGTCGTCGGGCATCTCGCCCACCGCCTCGTCGCGGTACTCGACCACGTCGATGCGCGCCTTCGACGCGAGGTGCAGGAAGAAGAGCATCTGGCACGAGGAGGCCGCCATCACGACGAGCTGCTCGGGGTTGAGGTGGTCGGGGTTGCCGCGCTCCTCGCCGGTCGTGAGCGTGACCGAGGCGGTGGCGGGCGGCGCCTCGGCGGTGTGCGTGCGGTCGTAGCGCTCCCAGCCGAGCGAGGTCGAGCCGCGCCAGAGCGTGCGCGCCGTGTAACGGTGGACGGTCACGAAGCGGCGCGATCTTCTCACGCTCGTCACACACCCGCCACGCGCGGCCGCGTACGGTCGCCTCGTGGACGACACGACGCGCATCCGGATCGGTGCCTGGGCCGCCATCGCGCTCGTGCTCGCCTTCGTCGCCTGGCGCGCGCTCGGGCACGGCGGGGGCGGCGGCGCGGTCGCGAGCGTCTCGCTCGACGAGCCGGCGGGCGCGCGCCCGTCCGCGGCGGCGAGCCGCCACGGGCGCGCCCCGCGGCGGCGCATCTTCGTGGCGGTCGCGGGCGCGGTGCGGCAACCGGGGCTCTACCGCGTGCCGGCGGGGGCGCGCGTCGCGGTCGCGGTCGCGCGCGCTGGCGGGCTTCTGCGGCGCGCCGACCTCACGGGCGTCAACCTCGCCGCCCGCCTGCGCGACGGGCAGCAGGTCGTGGTGCCGGAGCGCGGCGTCGGACCGGCCGGCACGCCCGCTGCCGGCGCGACCGGGGTGGGCGCTGCGGGCGGCGGGGCGCCCGTCAGCCTCTCGACGGCGACCGCCGAGCAGCTCGACGCGCTCGACGGCATCGGTCCCGCGCTCGCGCAGCGGATCCTCGAGTACCGCGCGCAGCACGGAGGGTTCCGCTCCGTCGACGAGCTCGCCCAGGTCGAGGGGATCGGCGAGAAGCGCCTCGCGGCGCTGAGGGACGCGGTCGTGCCGTAAGCCTCCGCGCGCTGCGCGAGTTTGGGCTCCCTGGGTTTGGGGACAACGGGTGTACCCCAACAACGGAGAGCGGGACGCCGATCCGTCCGCCGGGACGAGTCCTATCGTCTTAGTTGATGGCTGTATCCAGACCAACGAGCGCAAAGGGAGGCACACGATGCTCGTGGTCGAGAGCGGGAGTCGCTACTGCGGGATGACGTGTGCGATCTGCCACGCCCACCTGAAGCCCGGCGACCATATTCTCGCGAGCTTCCGGCATGGCGAGCCGCGGGCGATCCACGCGGGGACGTGCCGCGCGCCGCGCCCCGGGTCGAAGCCGCCTGCCTGACGGCTCCGCGAGGGCCCCACTGTTCGGCGTCGCTGCTCCGGCGGCGGCTCCGAAGGGCGCGTCCGCCGCGGCCCTGACGGGCTGGCGCGCGGTGCCGCCGACGGGCGCGTGCCGCGGCGGTAGGCGACCTCTCACACTCTCGTAACACAGCAGGCACACGCGTGCGCGCGGGCACCATAGCTTCGGCGCGTGCGCGGGCACGCGATCGAGAGGCTTCGGATCGAGCTGCGCTCGCGCCCGCAGCTCGTCGGCCTCTGCGCCTTCGTCCTCGGGCTGCTCGCGTGCCGCGCTCCGCTCGCCGCGGTCGCGGCGCTCGCCGTGGCCGCGGGCGCCGTCGGCGCGGGCTGCGGCGGCCGACACGTCGGCCTGCTCGCCGCCGCCGCGGTCGCCGTCGGCGCGGGCGCCGGGGCGGCGCGGGTCGCCGCGCTCGACGCTCCGCTCGAGCGTCTCCACCCGGGTCGGCGGATCGACGCGCTGCTCGAGCTGCGGGAGCGGCCGCGCCCCGGGCGCTTCGGCTGGTCCGCCGCGGCGCGCATCCTGTCCGGGACCGCGCGCGGCGCCGGCGTGCTCGTCCGCTCCCCGGGCCGCGTGCCGCGCGGACTCGCGTCGCGCGGCGATCGTGCGTGGGCGGCTGGCCTGCTCCAGCCGCTCCCGGGCGGTCCGGGCGGCGAGGGCTACGCGCGCCACCTGCGCGCGACGGGCGTGGGGGCGGTGCTTGCGGCCGAGTCGCTGCGCGCGGCGCCGCGCGGGCGCGGCCCGGCGGCGCTCGTCGACGCGCTGCGCCGCCGCGCCGAGCGCGCGCTCGCGCGCGGGCTCTCGCCGGACCACGCCGCGCTCGCGGCGGGCATGGTCCTCGGCGAGGACGACCGCATCGCGCCCGAGGCTCGCGACGACTTCCGCCGCTCCGGCCTCGCCCACCTGATCGCGGTGTCAGGGCAGAACGTCGCGCTGCTCGGCGCGCTGGCGCTGCCGATGCTGTCGGCCGCCGGGCTCGGCCTACGAGCGCGCTCCGTCGCCCTGCTCGCGCTGATCGGCGTGTACGTGCCGCTCGCCGGCGCCGGTCCACCGCTGCAGCGCGCCGGCGTGATGGGCGCGGCCGGACTCCTCGCGCTGCTCGCCGGTCGGGCGGCGTCGCGCTGGTACGCGCTCGCGCTCGCCGCCGCGGTCACGCTGCTCGTCGACCCGCGGGCGGCGGCGGAGCCCGGCTGGCAGCTCTCGTTCGCGGCGGTGGCGGGGATGCTCGCCCTGGTCGCGCCGCTCGCGCGGGCGCTCGGGGCGCTGCCCCGGCCGGTCGCCGACGGGCTCGCGGCCACGCTCGCCGCGTCGCTCGCCACCGCGCCGTTGATCGCGCACCACTTCGGCACGCTGCCCGCCTGGTCGCTCGCCGCCAACCTCCTGGCGCTGCCCGCCGTCGCGCCCGCGATGTGGCTCGGCATGGGCCAGATAGCGCTCGCCGCCGTGGCGCCGGAGGGCGGTCCGGCGGGCGCTCTCGCCGCGTCGGTCGAGACGCTCCTCGGGCGCGCGGCCGGCGTGCCGCTCGACTGGCTCGAGCAGGTGGCGCGCTGGTTCGCGGCGGCGCCGGGCGCGACGCTCGCGGTGTCGCTGCCCTCGCCCGCGGCCGTCGTCGCGGCCTACGCGGCGATCGCGGGCGCCTGCGCGGCGGCGGCGCGCTGCGCCGCCCGGCTCGAGCCGTGGGCGCACGCCGTCGCGGCCGAGTGGCGCCGGCTGCCGCGCGCCGAGCGGGCCGCCGCCAGGGCCGCTGCGTGCGTCGCGGTCGCCGCCGCCGTCTGGCAGGCCACCGGCCCCGCAGCCCCGCCGCGCGCGCTCACCGTCTCGTTCCTCGACGTGGGGCAGGGCGATGCGACGCTGATCCAGGACCCCGGGGGCGCCGCGGTGCTCTTCGACGGCGGCCCGCCCGAGGCGCGCGTGGCGCTGAAGCTGAGGCGCCTCGGCGTCCGGCGCCTGAGCGCCGTGGTCGCGACCCACCAGTCGCGCGACCACCACGGCGGCCTCGCCGAGGTGCTGCGCAGCTTCCCGGTCGACCTGTTCCTCGACAACGGCGACGGTACGACCGACCCGACGTTCGTCGCGCTCGAGCGCGAGGCGGACCGGCTCGGCGTCCCGCGCGTGCTCGCGCGCGCGGGGCAGCGCCTGCGGGCGGGGCGGCTCGACATCCGCATCCTCTCCCCGCGGCCGCGTCCGCCCGGCCCTCCGCCCGAGGACCCGAACGTGCGCGCGGTCGTGGCGGTCGTCTCCGAGGGCGGCTTCGACCTGATGCTCTCAGCGGACGCGGAGAGCCCCTCGCTGCTTCCGCTGCGTCTCCCGCGTGTCGACGCGATGAAGGTGCCGCACCACGGGAGCGCCGACCCGGGCCTGCCGCGCCTGCTCGAGCGCCTGCGGCCGAAGGTGGCGGCGATCGAGGTGGGCGCCGGCAACCCCTACGGGCACCCGCGGCCCTCGACGCTCGCCGCGCTCGCCCGGCGCGTGCCCCACGTGTACCGGACCGACCGCGACGGCACCGTCCGGCTCACGGTCCGCGACGGGCGCATGATCGTCTCGACCGCGCGCTGACGCCGGGTCGGCGCGCCGCCGTAGACTCGGCCCCGTGGCCGGCCTCAAGCCCGTCTACCTGATCTCCGGCGAGGACGACGCGAAGATCGACTCGTGGCGCGCCCGCGTGCGCCGGCGCGCCCCCCCCCCGCCCCGGGCCCCCGGGGGGGAGGCCATAGGCGCCCCGGG
>JADGHQ010000001.1 GCA_019683805.1 Thermoleophilaceae bacterium | reverse complement strand
ATAGCGCCCGCCGCGGGCCGCCGGGCGGGGGCGCGGGGGGGGGGGGGCGCCCCCCCCCCCCCCCCCCCCCCGCTTCAAGAGCGTGTACCCCGCCGAGCCGCTCGCCCTCGCCGACCTGCGCTGCGAGGTCGAGGACGACGCCGCTCCTACCACCGCCGCCACTTCGTGGGCGCCCACCTGCTGATGACCGCCGCGCCGCTGTGCAAGACGCCCGGCGTGCGGCTGCCCGCCCCGCCCGAGCGCGTCGACGTGGCCGAGCGGGCGGAGTGAGGTCTGTGACCGACGTCACAGACTGACGCGCCCAGGCGCCTACGCTCGGCCGCGGACGAATGTTCGAGCGAGCCGCCGAGCGCCGCGTCCCATGTGGGCGCGACGGCGGGGGAACCATCTGAGCCGCAGCGGCCGAGAGGCCACGCGGCAGGGGCGAGTCGGCCGGTGATCCGGCCGTAGCGCCGCGCTTCGACGAGCGCCCGCGCGCGAGCCCGTCAGCTAACCCCGCAGGCGGCCGGGAAAGGATGCTTTCGCTTGAGCCTGCATATCGCCGAGCGCTGCCGCGGCGTGCGCCGGGCCGCCTCTGCCGCGGCCGCCGTCGCGATCGGCGTCGCTGGGGGAGGGGTGGCGCTTGCCGCAACGACGAGCACGACGAGCGGGGCGCCCGGGGGCGCGCACGCGCCGCCGCCCTCCCCGCGCGTAAAGCCGCCGAAGGCCCGCGCGCGCTTCACGCGCGACCAGCTCGTGGGCCGTCGCGTGCGCGCCCGCGGCACGATCTCTCCCGCCGACCCGAACCGCACGGTGCTGATGCAGGTGCGGGTCGGCCGCCGCTGGCGGACGGTCGACCGGGCGCGCACGCGCCACGGACGCTTCCGCGCCTCCTGGCGTCCGCGCCGCGTCGGCCGCTTCCGGGTGCGCGTGGTCGTGCGCGGTGTCGCTGCGCACGCGGCGAGCCGGCGCGCGCGCTCGACCGTGCGCGTGTACCGGCTCTCCTTGGCGTCCTGGTACGGCCCGGGCTTGATCGGCGGCCGCACCGCCTGCGGGCGCACGCTCACCGCGGGCACGCTCGGCGTCGCCCACAGGTGGCTGCCGTGCGGGACCAAGGTGACGCTGCGCTACCGAGGCCGGCGCGTGCGCGTGCCGGTGATCGACCGCGGCCCCTACGCCGCCGGCCGCACCTGGGACCTGACGCCCGCCACCAAGGCGCGGCTGCGCTTCCCCTCGACGGGCGCGCTCTGGTCGACGCGCTAGGCCGCCGCGCCGCCGGCCCCCTCCGGGGGGGTCGGCAGGCCCGGCAGCGGTCCCTGCCGCTAGCGGAGCGGGAGCGCGAGCTGACGCGGGCCGTCCGCGCGCGCGGGCGGCGCCGGAGCGTCCGCGCCCTCGAAGGAGGCGACGCGCACGCCCAGCAGGCGGACGGGCCGCGGCGGGGCGTAGGCCCGCAGCAGCTCGAGCGCGACCGCGGTCACGGTCTCGGGGTCGTTGGTGAAGCGGTCGATGGTGCGGGCGCGCGTGACGTTGGTCCAGTCGTCCAGCCGGACCTTGATGCCGATCGTGCGCCCGCGCACGCCGCGCCGGCCGAGCCCCTCGCACACCGCCCGGGCGAGCCGTGCGAGCGTGTCCTCGAGCACGGCCATGTCCGAGACGTCCGCGTCGAACGTGGTCTCGCTCGAGCGCGACTTCGCCACGCGCTCGGTCTCGACGGGCGAGTCGTCGCGGAACTCGGCGCGTGCCTTCAGAAAGGAGGCCAAGCGCGCGCCGAAGCGCTCGTCGAGCAGCGCGCGCGGAGCGGCGCGCAGGTCGGCGATCGTGCGGATCCCGAGGCGCGCGAGCCGGTCGGCGGTCTTGGGACCGACGCCCTGGAGGAAGCGGGTGGGGCGGCCGCCGAACAGCTCGCACGCCTGCTCGCGAGAGAGGACCACGAAGCCGGCGGGCTTGCCCGCGTCGCTCGCGGTCTTCGCGACGAGCCGCGAGGGGCCGATGCCCACCGAGACCGTGATCCCCGTCGCCTCCTGCACCTCGGCCACCAGCGCGCGCATCAGCCGCAGGGGCCGCTCGAGCCGGGTGATGTCGGCGTAGGCCTCGTCGAGCGAGACCTGCTGGAGCGGGCAGTCGAGGCGCTCGCGCACGAGCGCCCACAGCTCGCGGCTCTTCTCGCGGTAGAGGTCGAAGTGCGGGGGCACGACGATCGCCTGCGGGCACAGACGCCGGGCGCGGGAGGTCGGCATCGCAGAGCCGACCCCGTACCTGCGCGCCTCGTAGCTCGCGGTGGTGACGACCGCGCGGGGTCCCGAGCCGCTCACGATCACGGGCTTGCCGGCGAGGCTCGGGTCGCGCAGGCACTCGACGCTGTAGTAGAAGGCGTCGCAGTCCATGTGCGCGATCACGCGGCGGGGCGCGTCCACTGAGCGGAGCGTAGGGCGGCGAGCGGACCCCTGGCGGGCGAGGTCGACTGACTCCCGATCTCCCCGAGATGGTGAAAAGCCCTGCGCCTATGGATACAGCCGAAATGCTTGACGACGTTTCAAAGGCTGCCTAGGTTTTCCCGAGGCCAGCGGCGCTGGGGTTCCAATACGCGCGCTTTGGCCACTGGGGGAAGACTGCGATCGAGAGGAAGGGTCGAACGTGAGTGAAGCCGGCAACCTCCCGGAGGCTCCGGAAGGGCGAGAGACAGGAACCGAAGCGCCGGCGCCCGTAAGCGCCGATCTGATCCACACGGTCACCAAGCTCGACCGCGCCGTCAAGGAGCGGCGCGACACGGACGTTGAGCTCATCAACTGGTGGCTCTACGTACTCCTGCTGTCATGGATCACGGCAGGCATCTACTCGCTCTACCTCTTGTTCAGGCGCGTCGCGCGAATCGACGAGTTCAGTCGGCGCAAGCACGCTTACTACCAGGCCGTCGTCGAGTGGACGGAACGCCAAGCTGCGGAGAAGGGACGAACCGACGACGTCCACTACGAGCTGCAGGATCTCGCGTCGGGCATCGATCGCGCGTACGCCAATCAGCTCCGGCCGATCAAGCCGACGCTGTCCCTGGTGCTGACGCTGGTGACCCTCGGGCTCTACTGGTTCTACCTCGTCTACCGGATGAACCGGTACTGGTGGGATGCCCAGGTGGTCGAGCAGGACTTCGACGACACGCTCTCGCAAGTCTGGACCAAGCTCGGCATCGTCCGCTACCCGATCAGCTTCCAGCTCGACCAGAGCAAGCGCAGGAGCTACGCGCTGAACCTGATCCTCTCGATCCTGACGCTCGGGATCTGGGGTCTGGTCTGGGACTACAAGATCCACACAGACCCGGACAACCTGTACCGCGCGTACCACAGCATCGAGGACACCATCCTCAACACCGTCCGGTCGCACTGAGCAGCCGCGAATGAGCGCGCTCGCAGCAGAGGTCGAGCGCGTGTCGCGGCTGGGATGGATCGACTCTTGGAGCGCCGCCGCCCGGGGCCGGCCGTCGCCGGCTCGGCCCGGGCGGCGTTTCGCTCCGGGACGCTCAGATAGCCTGGCGCACCGGGCGTACGAGGATCTCGTTCACGTCGACGTGCGGCGGCTGGGAGAGCGCGAAGATCACGGCGCGCGCCACGTCGTCGGCCTCGAGCGCCGCCTGCGGCGGGTTCTCGAAGAACGGCGTGTCGACCGCGCCCGGCTCGATCAGGGTGACGCGGATGTCACTGTCGGCGACCTCCTGCCGCAGCGCCTCGGCCATCGCCGTGACGGCCCATTTCGTAGCCGAGTAGAGCGAGCCGGGGAGCGCGCGCCGGCCCGCCACCGAGCTCGTGAGCAGGAAGTGTCCGCGGCCCTGCTCGCGGAAGCGCTCGAGCGCGGCGCGGATCGAGAGCGCGGCGCCGAGGACGTTGGTGTCGATCATCGCCTTCCAGAACTCCACCGACTCCTCGAGGAACCCGCGCTTCGCGCCGAAGCCCGCGTTGGCGAAGATCGCGTCGAAGCGGCCGAAGGAGTCGTAGGCGGCCTGGACGAGCGCCCGCTGGTCGTCCCACTCGCGCACGTCGCAGCGGAGCGCCACGGCGCGCTCCGGGGCGCCGAGCTCGGACGCGAGCCGCTCCAGCCTGTCCTGCGAGCGGGCGCCGAGCACGACGCGCCAGCCCGCCTCGACCGCCCGGCGGGCCGTCGTCGCGCCGATCCCGCTCGAGGCGCCGGTGATCGCGAGCACGGGTGAGTCGGGCATGGGCCGTTTTCTATCAGGCGGCGCGCGCCGTTACGCTGGCGGGCGTGAGCGGCAAGCTGACGCCCGCGAGCTCGCGCTTCCCGAACGTACCGGCGGCGGCGGGGCACTACGAGAGCTTCTACCTGCGCGCGGTTCACCCGTCCGAGCCGCTGGCGGTCTGGATCCGCTACACGGTGCGCAAGCCGCCGGGCGCGCAGCCGCGCGGGTCGCTCTGGTTCACGCTCTTCGAGCCTGACGGCGTGCGCGCCTCGAAGGTCACGCTCGACCCGGCGGCGCTCGGCGTCAGGGAGGGGGAGCACCTCCACATCGGGCAGAGCCGCATCGCGCCGGGCCGCGCCGTCGGCCGCGCGGAGAGCGCGCAGCTCGACGCGTCCTGGGAGCTCGAGATCGAGTACCGGGAGGCGCCGCTCCGTCACCTGCCGCGCGACTGGATGTACGAGCGGCCGCTGCCGCGCACCAAGTCGCTGTCGCTTTGCCCAGCCGCCACCTTCCGCGGCGTCGTGAGCGCGGGCGGGACGCGGCTCGAGGTCGACGGCTGGCCGGGGATGGTCGGGCACAACTGGGGCGCCGAGCACGCCGAGCGCTGGATCTGGCTCCACGGCGTCGCGTTCGAGCAGGACGCGGGCGCCTGGGTCGACCTCACGGTCGGCCGCGTGAGGATCGGCCCCCTCACGACGCCCTGGATAGCCAACGGAGCGCTCTCGATCGGCGGCCGGCGGGAGCGCCTCGGCGGGATCGGGCGTGTGCGCGGCACCGAGGTGGCGGAGGCTCCGACCGGCGCAGAGCTCGTCGTCCCCGGCGCGAACGGGGTGCGCCTGCGGGTGAGCGTGGGGGCGCCGCGCGAGCGCTTCGTCGCCTGGGTGTACGCGGATCCCGACGGCGGCCAGCACAACACCGCGAACTGCTCGGCGGCGGCGATCGCGCTCACGCTCGAGCGCCCCGGGCAGCGCCCGCTCGAGCTGCGCAGCGGCCACGGCGGCGCGTACGAGCTCGGCATGCGCGAGACCGACCACGGCCTCCAGCTCCAGCCGTTCCCGGACTGAACCGTCCGCGCCCGCGCGGCGAGCGAGCCGCGCCCGCCGGCTAGGGGGCGGCGCCCCTGTCGTGGCAGAAGACGACGGGGGACTCGCAGGAGGCCCGCGACGAGAGCACCGCGCGCGCGGCGCTGGCGGCGCCGGAGAACGGCTCGACGCGGATCATGTCGATCGCGCTCGGGAGGCGCCCCGCGCCGGGGAAGTGCAGCAGCGCCACTCCCACCGGGGTGGTGCGCGCGCCGAACGGACCGCCCGCGCCGGCGCTGCCCGCGTCGGCCACCACGATGTGTCCGTAGCGGTCGATGTGCTGCTTGTGGTCGTGCCCCGTGAGGATCAGGAGGCGTTTCTGCGCGCGCCGCGCCGCGAGCGTGCGCGCGAGGTTCTGGGCGAGGCCGTTCTGGTGGATCAGCACGACCTGCGGCCGCTCGGGGAGGGAGTCGAACCAATCGACGACCGAGCGCGCGACGCGCGCGTAGCGCTCGCGTCCGTTCGGGAGCTGCGCGAACGAGAACACGCGCCGCGGGTCGTCGGGGTTGCGGCCCCGCCACTCGAGCGGGTCGGCGATCCCCGCCATGCGCAGCCCGGCGATCCTCTGCACCGGCCTGCCGTCGGTGCTGCCGTCGGCGCGTAGCCGTCCGCTGCCGGTGAGGACGATGGCCCCGGAGCGCGCCAGCCGCCGCATGAGCAGCCGCGAGTCGTGGTTGCCGGAAACGGCCACGATCGGGCTCCCGAGCTTGTGCACGCGCGGCACGAGCAGCCGCGCCTCGGCCCCCGATCCAGACTGCCCGAGGTCGCCGGGGACGAACGCCGGTCCCTTTGAGAACAGCCGGGCGAGCGGGTTGATGGCGAGGACGTTGTTGTGGAAGTCGGAAGCGAGCAGGGCGCGCGGCGCGGCTGTGACGTCGCGCAGGCGCACGCCGGCGCTGAGCAGCGCCGCGTAGCCCGCGATCGTCCGCTGGACCGACGACGAGTAGCTCTGCGAGCCCTCGCGCGCCTTCTCCGCCACGTCGACGAGCTGGGACAGCTCGGCGCCGCGCGCGAAGAAGCTCGGGTGGTCGAAAGCGTCGGGGTCGAACGTAGCGCGGGCGGCGAGCAGCGTCACGAGCGCGATCGCGGCGGCCGTAAGCGCCGGGGCCGCGACCGCGGCCACGAGCACCGGGGGGCGCCGGGTCGCCGCCGCCGCGACGGCCAGCGCGAGCACCGCGCCCGCCGCGATCCCGCCGCCGACCGCCCACAGCAGGGCACGCACCAGCGCGCGGGTCGCCGCGTGCTGGGCGTCCCGCTCGCTCTCGGCGAGCACCGAGCCGTTGCCGCCCACGGCGCTGATCAGCGCCTGGCGGTCGAGCGAGCGCGGCTCGACCTCCAGCCGGATCGGTGCCGAGAAGGGGTGCGCCCGCACGCCCCAGTCGGCGATCGGGATGAACGCGTCGACTCGCCCGTGCAGGGCAGGCGAGACCTCCACCGACACGCGCCCGAGCGCGGTCTCGTAGCTGCCCGGCCCGGCCGCGCGCAGCCCGAGCCAGATGCCGCCGAGCGCGAGCGACAGCACGACGAGCACGAGCGCGGCGAGCTCGACCAGGCGCAGGCCCTCGGGCCGAAGGGCGCGCCCGAGCCTCGGTCCTCGCGCCGATCGTCGTCTCTGGGCGGTTGCGGCCACCGGTCCGACGTTACTCGGCGGCTCCCCGAAGCCGCCGGGGGCGGCGCGGGGGCGCGCCGCGCGGGCGCGCCCCCTGGCGTCACAGCCGGCCAGCCGCGCGCCTCTGCTTGCGGGCGATCGCGTCGATCACCACCGCGAGCAGCAGTACCGCGCCTGTGATCATGAACTTCACCGACGACTCGAGCGCGAGCAGGTCCATGCCGTTCGAGATCGACCCGATCACGAGCGCGCCGAGCAGGGCGCTCCACACCGATCCGCGGCCCCCGAACAGGCTCGTGCCGGCGACGACCGGCCCGGCGATCGCGATCAGCAGCAGGTCGCTGCCGCCGGACGACTGGTTCACGGCGAGCAGCCGCGAGGCGGCCATGATCCCCCCGATCGCCGCCATCGTCCCCGACAGCGCGAACACCACGATCCGGATCCGCTCCACGCGGATCCCGGCCCGCCGGGCGGCCTCGGCGTTGCCGCCGACCGCGAACACGTGGCGGCCGAACTGAGTGCGCCGCACGAGCCAGTCGAAGAGCACAACGAACGCCACCAGGATGAGTCCCGCCAGCGGCAGCCCGCGGTCGGACGTCGTGATCGCGACCGCCGCGATCGCCGCGCCCGACACCGCCGCGAGGCGGAGCACGAGGGCCGGCAGGGGCTCCACGGGCAGACGCGCCGCCGCGCGCCGGCGCCTGCCGACCAGCGAGGCGAGCACGTACGCGCCGATCGCCACGGCGGCGATCACCCACGAGACGGTGGTCGAGTAGAACGTGCCGGTGAGCCCGACGATGGTCGGGTCGTTGATGTTGATCGTGCCAGTGTCCCCGAGCACGTAGAGCTGCGCGCCCTGCCAGCCGAGCAGGCCGGCGAGCGTGACGACGAACGACGGCACCCCGAAGCGCGCCAGCACGAAGCCCTGGAGCAGGCCGATGGCCGCGCCGGCCAGGATCGCGAGCGCGAGCGCGGGGACGGGCGCCCAGCCGTGCTTGACGTTCGCGACCGCCATGATCGCGGAGGTGACGCCGCTCACCGCGCCCACGGAGAGGTCGATCTCGCCGAGCAGCAGCACGAGCACGATGCCGACCGAGATCAACCCCACGGCGGTCACCTGGAGCACCAGGTTCGTGAGGTTGACCGCGGACAGGAAGCGGTCGTTCTGGCTCTGGAAGATGATCCAGATGATCACCAGGCCCAGGATCACCCGGAGCGACCCGAGGTCGCCCTGCAGGAAGCGCCGCGCGAACTGGCGCGGCTGGAACGCGCCCTCCTCGGCGAGGGCCGGAGCCGCGGTCTGCCCGCTCGTGACGGTCAACGCTCGCCTCCCGAGTTTCCTGCGCCCGCGCCGGTGAGCGCGCCCGTGATCGCCGCGACGACCTCCTGTTGGGTGGTCTCCGAGCGCTTGAAGTCGGCCACGTTGCGGCCGAGGCGCAGCACCGTGATCCGGTCCACGACCTCGAACACGTCGACGAGGTTGTGGCTGATGAGGACGACGCCGTATCCGCGGTCGCGCAACCGGTTCACGAGCTCGAGGACCAGCGCGGTCTGGCGCACGCCGAGCGCGGCCGTGGGCTCGTCGAGCAGCACGACCCTGGGCTCGCCGAGCAGCGAGCGGGCGATGGCGACGATCTGCCGCTGGCCGCCCGACAGCATGCCGACCTCCGAGCGCACGCTGGGGATCGTGACCGCGAGCTGGTTGAGCAGCTCGTGCGAGCGATGCTCCATGCCCACCTCGTCGAGGGCGCGGAACGCGCCGGCCACGCCCCCGGCGACCATCTCCTGCCCGATGAACAGGTTCGCGACCACGTCGAGGTTGTCGCAGAGCGCAAGGTCCTGGTAGACGGTCGCGATGCCGAGCCGGGTCGCGTCGTTGGGGTGGGAGATCGACACGGGCCGGCCCTCGAAGAGGATCTCGCCCGAGTCCGCGGGCTGGACGCCCGAGATGGCCTTGATCAGCGTCGACTTGCCGGCGCCGTTGTCGCCGACGAGGCCGACCACCTCGCCCGCGTGGACCCTGAAGTCGACGTCGGCGAGCGCCTGCACGGGGCCGAAGCTCTTGCTGATTCCCCGCATCTCGAGGACGGGGATGTCATTGCTCATCCGATGCGAATCCTCTCACCCGGCAGGGGGCGGCGCCACTCGCGGCGCCGCCCCTCCAACCGGTGGTCGTCACTGGATCCCGGCCTGCTTGCACGCCTTCGCGTACCTGCCGACGCAGATCTGGCTCGGCGTCCAGAAGCCGTCCTTGACGATCGTGTCCTTGATCTTGTCCTTGGTGACCGCCACGGGCGTGAGGATCACCGAGGGGACCTGCTTCTGCCCGTTGTCGACCTGCTCGTTGACCAGGCCGGAACGCGGCTGCTTGCCGTTGGCCGCCGCCACCGCGAGCTCCGCCGCGGCCTCGGCCTCGGGCTTCACCGCCTTGTAGACGGTCATGAACTGGTCGCCGACGAGGATGCGCTGGATCGCGGCGAGCTCGGCGTCCTGGCCGGTCGTCGGGATCGTGGACGGGTCGATGCCCGCGCCCTCCATCGCCGCGATCGCGCCCCCCGCGGTGCCGTCGTTCGCGGCGTAGACGCCCACGAAGCTGCCCTTGCCGAGGGCGGTGATCGCCTGCTGCATCTCGTTCTGGGCCTTGTCGGGGCTCCAGTCCGGCGTGTCGTACTCCTTGGCGACCTTCATGCCGCTCTTGTCGATGACCGAGTGCGCGCCCTGCTTGAACAGCTTGGCGTTGTTGTCCGTCGGCGCGCCGTTGATCATCACGATCGACCCGGACTTGCCCTTCGCCTTGAGCTCGTTGACGAGGCTCGTGCCCTGCAGCTTGCCGACCGCGACGTTGTCGAACGAGACGTAGTAGTCGATGTCTGCGTTCGGGATCAGGCGGTCATAGCTGATCACCGGCACGTTCTGCTGCTTGGCCTTCGTCACGATCGACGTCGCCGACGCGGCGTCGACCGGGTCGAGGACGAGCACGTCGGCGCCCTGCGTCAGCGCCGCCTCGGCCTGCTGCTGCTGCTTCGCCGCGTCCTGGTTGGCGTTCGAGTAGAGCAGCTGGCAGTCCGGACAGAGCTGCTTCAGCTTGGTGGTGAAGTGCGGGCGGTCCTGCGTCTCGTAACGGGTCGTCTTCGACTCCGGGAGCAGGAGGGCGATCTTCTTGCCGCCTCCTCCGCCTCCGCCGCCGCCACCACCGTTGTTGTCACCGCCCCCGCACGCGCTCAGCGGGATGCCGATTGCGAGCACCGCCGCCGCCGCGCCGATGGCGCGCAATGGCTTGCCTTTGAGCATGCCTTCCCTCCTCATGGTTCGTCGGTCCCTCCTCGCGGGCGTCATCGGCCCGCACCTCCTGCTGCCGCGCCCTGGGCGCCGCGCGGAACGGATCCCCCGCGGTGCAGCACGAGCGCGACGGCGCCGAGCAGCTCGGCACGCTCACCGAGCCGTCCCGGCACGATCTCAACGTCCTCGGCCGCGGTGGGGATGGCGCGCAGCCGCACCGAGTCGCGCAGCGGCTCGATCAGGAGCTCGCCCGTGCGCACGCCGACCGCGCCGCCCACCACGATCCGCTCGGGGTTGAAGAGGTTGCAGAGGTTCGCCACCGCCACCCCGATGTGACGGCCGGCGTCGGCGATCGCGCGCCGGCAGCCCGTGTCGCCCGCGAGCGCGAGCTCGATGAAGCGCTCGGCGTCGATCTCGCCGCCGCGGCTCCGCTCGAGCAGCGCGGCGATCGCGGCCGCTCCCGCCATCGTCTCGAGGCAGCCGCGGTTGCCGCAGCGGCAGATGTCGCCTGTCTCGTCGATCGTCGTGTGGCCGATCTCGCCGGCGGTGCCGCCGGCACCCCTGAAGAGCTGGCCGCCGATCACGAGGCCCGCGCCGATGCCGGTCGACACCTTCAGGTAGACGAGGTCGCGGCAGCCGCGCCCCGCGCCCCAGGTGAGCTCGGCCAGCGCGCCGAGGTTCGCGTCGTTCTCGACGTGCACGGGCAGCGCGAGGCGGCGCGTCATCTCGCTCGCGGGGTGGAGGCCGACCCAGCCAGGCAGGATCGAGCTCGAGCCGACGGTCTCGGTCGCGAGGTGGATGGGGCCGGGCACGCCGAGGCCGACGCCCAACACGTCCTCGCGCACGGCGCCGACGGCGGCGAGGGACTCCTCGACGAGCGCGGCCGCGGCGTCGAGCGCCTGCTGGGCCTCGTAGTCGTCGGGGAGCTCGCGCTTCTCCTCGGCGAGGATCTCGTGCGAGGGGTCGGCGATCGCGACGGCGAGGTGGCGCTTGCCGAAGTCGATGCCGACCGCCACCCCGGCGGAGCGGTGGAGGGCGATCATGGTCGGGGGCCTGCCCTGAGCGCCGGGGATGGGCGGCCCGTCGCCGTCCTGCTCGACCACGAGGCCCGCCTGGCGGAGGTCGGCGACGATCGTCGAGACGGTGGTGCGCGAGAGCCCGGTGCGCCGCGCGATCTCAGCGCGGCTCGCGACGCCCAGCTCGCGCAGCGCCTCGATCACCCGGTTGCGGTTCGCCTCGCGCAGCGAGCCCGGCGAGCCCGGCTCGGCCTTCCCGTGCATCGTGGCGCGATTCTCCGGCCGGTGCGGGTGTTTGTCAAGAGGTTTGGCAAACCCTGGACTGTTAAGCGCATGTTATGTCCGAATCGGTCACAATTGTCCCCCGCCTCCCGCTCGAGGGCGGCGGCTCACCGCCGCTGGCGAGCCGGGCCGGCATCGCCCGCCGTCCGGGCTGAGAGCGGGCTGCCGCGCGTGCGCGAATCCCGTCCCGGGTAAGACCAGTGGGTCGAGAAGGGGGTGGGAGATGGCGACATGCGAGGTCTGCGGCAACGACTACGACAAGGCGATGGAGGTCACCATCGGGGGCGAGACGCACGTGTTCGACTCCTTCGAGTGCGCGATCCACGCCGTCGCGCCGGTGTGCGACCACTGCGGCTGCAGGATCATCGGCCACGGCGTCGAGGCCGACGGCCGCATGTTCTGCTGCGCCCACTGCAGCACCGCCGAGGGCGTCACCCAGCTGCAGGACCGCGTCTAGGGGCGAGTGCGGGCGCGCCGCGCGCCCCGCGGGTCGCGCATCGGAAACGCCCGCTGCGTGCGGCGCCCAGGCTCAGAGCTCGATCACCTGGCGCACCGCGCGCCCGCTCGCCAGGCGATCGAACCCCTCGTTCACCTGGTCGAGCGAGAGCCGGTGGGTCAGCAGCCGGTCGACGGGCAGGCGCCCCTCGCGGTACATCCGGATGAAGCGCGGCAGGTCGCGCGCCGGGTCGCACGAGCCCAGGTAGGAGCCGCGCAGCGTGCGCTCCTCGGCCACCAGGCTCACCGCCGGGATCGCGAGCGTGCGGTCGGGGTGGGGGAGCCCGACGGTCACGGTCGTGCCCCCGCGGCGCGTGGCCGCGTACGCCTGGGCGAGCACCCGCTCGCTCCCAACCGTCTCGATCGCCTTGTCGGCGCCGCCGCCGGTGACCTCGCGCACCGCGTCGACGATCTCGTCGCCCGCGCGCAGCGCGTGCGTCGCGCCGAGCTCGCGCGCGAGCTCGAGCTTCTCCGGCACCACGTCCACGGCGACGATCTCGCGCGCGCCGGCCACCCGCGCGCCGAGCAGCGCCGCGAGCCCCACGCCGCCGAGACCGAATACCGCCACGCGATCCTCCGGCGAGACCGCGGCGGCGTTCAGCGCGGCGCCCACCCCCGTCAGCACGGCGCACCCGAAGAGGGCGGCCACGGCGAACGGCAGCTCCGGATCGACCTTCACCGCCGAGCGCGCCGACACCACCACGCGCTCCGAGAATGCGGACACGCCGAGGTGGTGGTTCAGCGGCGCTCCGCTCGCGTCACGCAGGCGCCGCTCGCCGGAGAGGAGCGTGCCGGCGGTATTCGCGGCGGCGCCCGGCTCGCAGAGCGCCGGCCGGCCGGCGCGGCAGGGCCCGCACTCGCCACAGACCGGCACGAACGCGAGCACGACGTGGTCGCCCGGCTCGAAGCCCTCGCTGCCAGGCCCGGGCTCGAGCACGACGCCCGCCGCCTCGTGCCCGAGCGCCATCGGCATCACCCGCGGGCGCGAGCCGTCGATCACCGAGAGGTCCGAGTGGCAGAGGCCCGCGGCGCGCACCTGCACGAGCAGCTCGCCCGGTCCGGGCGGATCGAGCTCGACCTCGGTCACCTCGAGCGGCCGCGACTCGGCGTAGGGCGCGGGCAGCCCCATCTCGCGCAGGACGGCGGCGCGGACCTTCACGGCGCGGCCCCCTCGACGGCCTCGAGGCGCTCGAGCGCGGCGCGGATGCCATCCGGGATCGGCACGGGGCGGCGCGTCGCGCGGTCGACGAAGACGTGCACGAACCAGCCGGTCGCCGCGCTCTCGGTAGCGCCCTGGCGGAAGAGGCCGATCTCGTAGCGCACGCTCGAGCTCCCCAGCTTCCCGACGCGCAGCCCCGCGTCGATCGTCTCGGGGAACGTCAGCTCGGACTCGAACCGGCAGTGCGACTCGGCGCAGAGGCCGATCGCGTCGCCACGGTGGATGTCGAGCCCACCCTCCTCGATAAGCCAGGCGTTGATCACGGTGTCGAAGAAGGCGTAGTACTGCACGTTGTTGACGTGGCCGTAGATGTCGTTGTCCGCCCAGCGCGTCGGGATCGCGCGGAAGTGCGGATAGTCCTCTCGCCGGCTCACGGGGTGGGAGTATGTGCGAGAGCCGCCGCGCTTGTCGAGCCGGTCGGGGCGCGCCTCACGCCGACGCCGGGACCGAGTCGCGCTCGGCCGCGCGCACGGCATTGCGGCCGGCGCGCTTGGCCTCGTAGAGCGCCGCGTCGGCTAGCGCGAGCTCCGTCTCGTAGTCGAACGGCTCGCCGGCGCGCGAGCCGCTCACGCCGAAGCTCATGGTCACGCGGTGCCCGCCTCGCAGCGGGGTCGACTCGATCGCCTCGCGCAGCCGCTCGGCGAGCGCTCTCGTCTGCTCCGGGCCCGAGCCCGGGAGCAGCACGAGGAACTCCTCGCCGCCGAGCCGGTAGACGAGGTCGAACGCGCGCAGGCTGTTGCGCAGCAGGTCGGCGACGTCGGTGAGCACGGCGTCGCCGGCGAGGTGGCCATGGAGGTCGTTGATCTGCTTGAAGCGGTCGAGGTCGCCGACGATCACCCCGATCGGCTGGCCGCTGACCGCGGCCTGCTGGCTCAGCTCGGGCACGCGGGAAGCCAGGGCCTTGCGGTTGAGCATGCCGGTGAGCGGGTCGATCACCGCCTCGGTTCGGTGCTCGACGTCGGAGCGCATGAGGGCCGTCGAGAGCATCGCGATCGCCACGATCAGACCGCCCGGCGCGAGGACCAACGGCGGGTCGTGCAGCACCTCCTGGGCGTTCACCCCGAACGCGACGGCGAGCAGCAGCACGAGCGTGCCCGCCACGCCGATGACGATCCCGCGCAGGGAGAAGCGCGCGCTGAGGGTGACCACGGGGATCGCGAGCCAGGACAGCGTGGCGGCCGTCGCCCCGCCGGTCAGCGCGACGCTGACGGCGATGATGATCTGCGAGCCGAACCAGGCGGCGAACATCGTGTACTCCGGGTACTCGCAGCGCTCGAGACTGGCGTCCGCCAGGCGGAACAGCCCGGCGGCGAGCACCAGCGGGACGATCGTCCACCAGCCGACCCAGGGACCGGAGGCGAGCAGGACGAGGCCGAGCACGCCGAAGGCGGCTCGCCGGACGGATTGCAGACGCCGATCCATATCGAGCGCTCGCTCGCGATCGACGCCATCCCGGAGCAACCACGATCCCGAGTCCATCGCCCATGGTTATCGGTGCGAGGGGCGCATTTCGACAGGGGAGACAGGACCCATCACTTGCGCGCGCCGCGCGGGGACGCGCCGGTGCCGGAGCTAGTCTGTACGCGCGTCCTGCGGGCGCGCGGCTCTCGACGAGGCCGCCCGCCCGCCGAAGCGCGTACACGGCTCGTACGAGGGAGGGACGGATGGAGCGGATACAGGTCGCGGCGCCCCGGGGCTCAGGTATCGGCAGGCGCGCCGCGCTGGCCTGCGCGCTCGCGCTGGCCGGCCTCACGGTCGCTCCCGCCGCGGCGCACGGGCGCACCGTCTGGCTGTGCAAGCCCGGCGCGCGGGCCAACCCCTGCGAGTCGAGGCTCGACGCGACGGTCCTCTCCCCGAGCGGGCGCAGGCTCCGCGTCGAGAAGGCGCGCCCGGCGCGCCGCGCGCGGATCGACTGCTTCTACGTCTACCCGACGGTGAGCGACGAGCAGAAGCCGGAGGCCGACCTGCGGGTCACCTCCTCGGAGCGCGCGATCGCGCTCTTCCAGGCCGCGCGCCTCTCCCAGCGCTGCCGCGTCTGGGCGCCGGTGTACCGCCAGGTCACGCTCTTCGGCCTGCTCAACCCGGGCACGGTCACGAGCGCGATGCAGGAGCGCGCCTACGCCGACGTGAAGGCCGCCTGGCGGGAGTACCTGCGCCGCTACAACCGGGGTCGCGGGGTGGTCCTGATCGGCCATTCGCAGGGGACCTTCGTGCTGCGGCGGCTCGTGCGCGAGGAGATCGACCCGAGCCGCAAGGAGAGGCGTCGCCTGGTGTCCGCCCTGCTGCTCGGCGGCAACGTGACGGTGCGCAGCGGCGCTGACGTGGGCGGCGACTTCAAGCACGTCCGCGCCTGCCGCTCGGCCACGCAGACAGGCTGCGTGGTGGCGTACTCGATGTTCAACTCGACGCCGCCCGCGAACAGCCTCTTCGGCCGGGTAGTGGGACCCGACGCAGGGCGCCTCCAGGTGCTCTGCACCAACCCGGCTGCGCTCTCGGGCGGCAGCGGCGCCCTCGACGCCTATCTGCCCACCGCGAGGTTCCCGGGCCTGCTCGGGGTCGAGGTGAACCAGTCGATCGGCGCGCTGCCGCAGGTGTCGACGCCCTGGGTGAAGTACGAGGGCGCCTACCGGGCGAGCTGCTCGAGCGCCGCCGGGGCGAACGTGCTCCACGTCGAGGGCGTGGCCGGGGCGCACCCGCTGCTCGAGCTGCCGGACGCGACCTGGGGCCTCCACCTGGGCGACGTGAACCTGGCCCTGGGGAACCTCACGGATCTGGTGCGCCGCCAGACGCGGGCGTACCTGCGCGGCTCGGCCCGCGCTCGCGGCTAGGAGACCTTGACGGTCATCCTCATGCCGGGCGCGTGGATCGTGCAGAGGATGCGGTAGGTCCCGCGCTTCGTGAACCGGTGCCTGTAGCTGCCGCTCGTCTTGGTGCTCGAGCGGAACCTCGACGGTCCACCCGTGACCGTGACGTTGTGCGGCGCGCGGCCGCGCCAGACCCAGCGCACGGTCGTGCCCCTGTGGATCGTGAGCGTCCTGGGGCCGAACCGGTTGTCCTTCACGGAGACGGTTCTCGAGCCGGCGCCGAGCGTCGGGGCGGCCAGCAGCGCGGCCGCCGTCGCGGCCGCGACGAGCGCGGCGATGAGCTTCTTCATCCGGTGCTTGCTCCTCACGGGGTCGGGGTGTGCGGCTCAGCGACGCTTCGAGCGGTGCTTGTCTGCGACGACCCTGAAGCTGCCCCGCATGAAGGGGTGGATCCGGCAGAAGTAGGTGTACGTGCCGGGCCGGAGATTCTTCGGGGTCCTCCAGGTGTTGCGCTGCGCGGCCGGGGTGAACTTCATCCCGCCGAGCGTCGGGCCGTAACCGAGCTCGCCCGAGTCGAACGGCACCCTGGCGTCGGCGAGCGGGTACGCGATGCCCGTCGAGCGGTTGCACGGCGCCCGGCACGCGGTGATCGTGTGATAGGCGGACTGCTGCGGCGACATCGACTTCGTGGCGTCGAAGTTCGTGAACTTGAGCGACTGGCCCCGGCGGATCACCGGCGGGCGGCCCGCCTTGCCGGTGAGGCTGAGGTCGCCGCGGCCGAAGACGTAGTCCCTGATGCTCACGCTACGCGTGAAGAACCCGTCGAGCAGCATGCGCGCGTCGGGCAGGCCGATCGCCTTGCCGCCGTGGTTGTCGTTCTCCCGCAGGTGGCCGTGCGTGATCAGCCCGTGCCAGTCGACCGGCGAGCTGAACGGGTCGACGGCGCCGGGCTGGATGCCGTCGGCGTAGAAGACGACCATGATCCCCATCGACTCGTACCAGGACGCCCTGCGGGTGTCGTAGGTCGCCGACACGTTAAGGCGGTCGCCGGCCCTGAGCGCCACCCGCCAGTCGGGCTTGGTGCCGGTCATCGAGACGTCCCACGACACGGCGCCCGCCGGCTCGAAGTACTTCGCCTCGGACCGGAACAGCTCCTTCGTCGTGCCGCCGCGCGTCGCCTTGAGGTCGGTCCAGAGTCCGCCGGGGTGCAGGTGGCCGGCGGTGGCGACGAGCGTGATGTCGCGCGGCGCGGTCCATACGTGGGCCGGCCCGATGTCCCTCTTCTGCGCGCCCCGTGCCTGGTCCGGGAAGGTGAAGCGCCCGTTGCGGCCGCTGCCCCTGATGACGTCGAACACCGGGTAGGGCTTGATCCCCGAGACGTCCATCCAGAGCGGGTGGACCGGTGTGATCGATTGCGCGGCGGGATCGCTGTCGGGGACGAAGTCGATGTCGTAGGTGATGAAGACCTTCGTCGGGTTGGGCGTCAGGTTGTGGATCATGTAGTTCATGAGCCACTGGTCCTTCGGGTCGAAGTGGTACCCGTAGCCCTGGGGGAAGTTGAAGACGGTCTTCTCCTCGCCGGCCGCGAAGGTGGGGTAGAGGTTGGCGAGCCAGACGCCGTGGTGCAGGTGGATCACGTCGACGCGCGGGACCGTGTGGTCCTTCGCGTAGACAAGGTCGGGCTTGAAGCGCGTGATGTAGCCCGGCACGTCGGGCTTGTGGTTGTTGACCGCTATCTCGATGTTGTTCTGGCCCGGCGCGATGTCGATCGGGCCGAACTCGTAGTGCAGGTGCTGGATGCCGGGATAGGTCGCGGCCTGCAGCACGCTCGTCGCCGAGACGTGCGCCCCGGGCAGGGCGTCTGCGGACGCGGTCGCCGACGTGGCGCCGGCGAGCGCGAGCGCGACGAGGGCGGCGAGCGCCGACCGCGCGGAGCGGCGGGATGACGACGGCTTCGTGGGGAGCATCGGGTTCCGGTCTCGTCCTCGTCCTCGTTGGGGCCGGTCGTCGACGACCGGGCGTTCGACAGTTCGACCTCAACCTAGCCGTTGTTGAACTCGCGGTCAACTACCTCTAGCGTGGTGCCGGTGGCTACGCGGATGCCGCACGACGTGAGACGCGAGCAGCTCGTGCGCGCGGGGCTCGAGCTGCTCGGCCGCCGGCCCTACGACCAGGTGTCGATCGGCGAGATCGCGGCAGCCGCGGGGATCTCGAAGGGGCTGCTTTACCACTACTTCCCGACCAAGACCGACTTCGTGGCGGCGGTGCTCGTCGCCTCCCGGGACGAGCTCACGCGGCTGCTCTCGGCGGTCGCGGCGCTCCCGCCCGCCGAGCGCCTCTCCGAGAGCCTCGCCACCTTCCTCGACTACGCGGAGGACCACGCGGCCGGGTACCTCGCGGTGGCGCGGGCGCGCGGCGGCGCGAACGTCGCGATTCGCGCGGTGCTCAAGGAGGGGCGGCGCGAGCGCGTGCGCGCGCTCGTGAGGCTGGCGGCGGCGCTCGCCGACGTGCCGCCCGAGGAGCTGCTGGCGCCCGTGCTCGAGAGCGCGCTCGAGGGCTGGCTGGCCTTCACCGATGCGGTGGTCGTGCGCTGGCTCGAGCGGGGCGACCTGACGCGCCGCGAGGCGCACCTGCTGCTCGAGGCGGGCCTGCTGGGCGCGCTCGAGTCGGCCGGGGCGGCTGACCCGCGGCCTGCGTTCGCGCGGCTGAGCGAGGCCGCCGCGGAGCTGAGGGCGCGCCGAGCGCTCGCGCCGAGCGCGACACCCTGAGCGCCCGGTTTCGGCGCTCCGCGCACGGGTACCGCAGGGACGGATCCCGAGCAGTCGACCGCCGGACGCCGGAGCACGAGATGCACGCGACCATCGAGAGCGGCGCCGGGCCGCGCCCCTACGACGGCTTCGACGCGATGCCGATCGCGGGCGAGTGGCGCGGCGGCCGCAGCGGCGAGACCCACGCCGACACCGATCCCTGGAGCGGCGAGACGCTTGCGGAGGTCCCGCTTGCGGATCGTTCCGACGTCGACGACGCGTATGCCGCCGCGCGCGCCGCGCAGCCCGCGTGGGCGGCCGCGCCGCCTGCCGAACGGGGCGCCGTCATGCGCGCCGCCGCCGACGTGCTGCTGGAGCGCCGCGAGGAGGCGGTCGGCTGGCTCGTGCGCGAGACCGGTGGCACGCTCGCGAAGGCCGAGCTCGAGTGGTCGCTCGTGCGGTCCGTGATGCTCGAGGCGGCCTCGATGCCCCACCACGCCACGGGTCGCATCATGCCCTCGGACGTTCCCGGCAAGGAGAGCCGTGTCTACCGACGGCCGGTAGGCGTCGTCGCGGTCGTGAGCCCCTGGAACTTCCCGATGCAGCTCTCGAACCGCGCGCTGGCGCCGGCGCTCGCGCTGGGCAACGCCGTGGTGCTGAAGCCCGCGAGCGACACGCCGGTCACCGGCGGCCTGCTGCTCGCGAAGGTCTATGAGGAGGCGGGGCTGCCGGCGGGCCTGCTCAACGTCGTGGTCGGGTCGAGCGGCGAGATCGGCGACGCGCTGGTCGCGCACCCGGCGCCGCGCGTCGTGTCGTTCACCGGCTCGACCCAGGTGGGCGAGGGCATCGCCCGCAAGGCGGGCGTCAAGCGGCTCGCGCTAGAGCTCGGCGGGAACTGCCCGCTCGTGGTGCTGGACGACGCCGACCTCGAGCTCGCGGTCGACGCGGCCGTCTTCGGGTCGTTCTTCCACCAGGGGCAGATCTGCATGATCGCGAACCGCGTGATCGTCGACTCCTCGCTGCACGACGAGTTTGTCGAGCGCTTCCTCGGGCGCGTGCGCGCGCTCCGGGTGGGGGACCCGGCGCACGCCGCGACCGACATCGGACCGCTCATCGACCGCAGCCGGCTCGACGCGGTCCGAGAGAAGGTGCGCCGCGCCACCGCGGAGGGGGCGGAGCTGCTCACGGGCGGCGAGCCGGGCGGCCCCACGGGGCTGCTGCTGCCGCCGCACGTCCTGCTCGGGACGAACGACGTGGCCACCGCGCGCGAGGAGGTGTTCGGGCCGGTGATAACGGTCATCCGTGCCGACGGCGAGGAGCGGGCGCTCGAGCTCGCCAACGACACCGAGCACGGCCTCTCGAGCGCCGTGATCACCCGCGACGTCGAGCGCGGGGCGCGCTTCGCGCTGCGCCTCGGGGTCGGCATGACCCACGTCAACGACTCGCCGGTGAACGACGACGCGAACACCGCCTTCGGGGGCGAGAAGGCCTCCGGGATCGGGCGCTTCGGCGGCGCCTGGGCGC
Source organism: Thermoleophilaceae bacterium (assembly GCA_019683805.1). Taxonomy (GTDB): domain Bacteria; phylum Actinomycetota; class Thermoleophilia; order Solirubrobacterales; family Thermoleophilaceae; genus JADGHQ01. The sequence goes on along the minus strand of JADGHQ010000001.1, from coordinate 78,370 downwards.
TCGAGGAGTTCACGACCGAGCACTGGGTGAGCGTGCAGCACGAGCGGCGGAGGTACCCGCTCTGACCCGGGGTCGGCGCGCGCCCGCCCCGCGCCCGCCGGAGCGGCGGCCCGCGGACGAGCGCGGGGCGATCTACCAGGTCTATCCGCGCTCGTTCGTTGACTCGGGTGCACGTACGGCAGGTGCCGTGGCTGGATCGTCTCACCCCGGCCGGCGGGAGGCGCGCGGGCAATCAGCCGCCGCGCACGACGACGAGTCGCTCGCCGGCGGCCTCGACGACGTCGCCCGGCCGCAGGTGACGCCCGCGCCTGGTCTCGCGCTCGCCGTTCACGAGCACCTGCTCGTGCGCGAGGAAAGCCTTCGCCTCGCCGCCGGCCTCGACCACCCCGGCGAGCTTCAAGAGCTGGCCGAGCCGGATCGCCTCTCCGCGGATCGCCACCTCGGGCACGCGCAACAGCGTAGAGCGCCCCGAGCGAGGCGGCACGGGGGGGGCGGCGTCGTCCGGGCGCCGCCCCGCCCGTCCCGCTCAGCGGAAGCGTCGCGGGAACTGGCGCACGATGCCGGAGCTGAGCGTGTCCGCCATCTCGAGGATGTGCCTGTGCACGGCGTCGTAGCTGGTCCTCCCAGAGCTTGCGCATCCGGTCGTGCAGGGCGAGCGCCCGCGGCGTCTCGACGGTCATCGCGGCTGGGCGATGCTCGCGCGCGGCGCTTGAACGCGAGGACGGGGGGCAGGTCGAGCTCGAACAGCCGCACGCCCGGCGGCCAGCCCAGCCGGTAGGGCGCGGGTGTCGAGCCCCGCGGCGAGCAGCACGACCTGCCGGCAGCCCGCCGCGCTCAGCATCGCGCCTCATCATCGCAGGCGGAGCGCCCTGTTCACCCGTGCCGGGTGACGCCCGGTCACCCCGGGGACGGGGAGAGTTCCCGGCGGGTGTGCCGCCGGCGAGCTACGAAATCCGCATCAGGGGCAAGGTCGGCGAGCCGGTGCTCGCCGCCTTCGGCGACCTCCACGCCTCGGTGAGGCCGGCCGAGACCGTGCTGAGGGGATGGATCGCCGACCAGGCCGCGCTTCACGGGCTGCTCGACCGCATCCTCTCGCTCGGCCTCGAGCTGGTCGAGGTCCGCCAGGTGCAGGAGCCCTGGGGCGCGTCCCGGCCGCCGCCCCGCGGCTGACCTGACACCGGGGCCCGCGGGCACGGCGTCGGTGGCGCGCGCACCACGGCGGTCGGTGATGCGCGCAGGGGGCGCGCCGGGGTGCCGGCACGATTGACCGGCCCGCCCGCGCTGCCGATACTCGGCCGGCAGAGTCCCGCCGCGTCGTGGAGGAGGCATCGGGGGACAGCCGTTCAGCGATACGCAGCGCAAGCGGGCAGGCGGCGGGGGCGCCGCGTCGGCGCCGTCCGTCGCGTTGGCGCGCGTCGCGCCCCCGCGGCCCCCGGCGCAGGTCGTGCGGCGGGAGCGGCTGCTCGACGCCTTCGACGCGGGCGTCGAGGGGCCGCTCACGCTGGTGACGGGCCCGCCCGGCACCGGCAAGACCGTCCTCCTCTCCACGTGGCTCGACGCACGCGAGCACGCGGGCACCGTCGGGTGGTTCTCGCTCGAGCGTGGCGACAGCCGCCCCGGCCGCTTCTGGAGCGGCGTGCTCGACGCGGTGGCCGCGGCGGGGGAGCCGGGGCTCGCGCCGCTCGAGCGTCTGGCGATGGGCGGGCGGGGCGAGTTCCTGCCGGCGTTCGCGAACGCGGTCGCGGCCCTGCCCGGACCGCTCGTGCTGATCCTCGACGACTTCCACGAGCTGCGGGCGCCCGAGGTCGACGAGGCGCTCGACGCGCTGCTGCGGCATCCGCCCGAGAAGCTCCGCCTCGTCATCGCGAGCCGCGCCGACCCCGGCCTCTCCCTCCACAGGCTGCGCCTCGAGGGCCGGCTCGCGGAGGTGCGGGCCGCCGACCTCGCGTTCACGCTCGAGGAGGCTGCCGAGCTGTTCGCGCTCGCGGGGCTCGAGCTCTCGAGCGAGCAGATCGCCTCGCTCCACGCCAGGACCGAGGGCTGGGTCGCCGGCCTGCGGCTCGCGGCGCTGTCGCTCCAGGCGAGCGGTGACGCGGACGCGCTCGTGCGCACCTTCGAGGGCGACGAGCGCTCGGTGGCGGACTACCTCGTGGAGGAGGTGCTCGAGCGCCAACCGGCTCAGATGCGCGACTTCATGCTGCGCACGAGCGTCGCGGAGCTCGTGAGCCCGGAGCTGGCCGACGCGCTGACGCGCCGGCGCGACGGGGCGCGGACGCTCGAGCGGCTCGAGCGCTCGGGTGCGTTCGTCTCCGCGCTCGACAACCGGCGCGCCTGGTACCGCTACCACCCGATGTTCGCGGACCTCCTGCGCAGCGAGCTGCGCCACCGGACGCCGGAGGTCTTCCTGCTCCAGCACCGGCGCGCCGCCCGCTGGTACGCCGCGAGCGGGCTCAAGGTGCCGGCTACCCGTCACGCGCTCGCCGCGGGCGACTGGGAGCTGGCGGCGAACCTGCTCTCGACGGGCTGGCTGGCCGCGCTGGTGCGGGGGGAGTCGACGGAGCTCGCCGAGCTCATCCGCGGGCTGCCGCGGGAGCTCGTCGCGCGCTCGCCGGAGCTCGCGACGGCGGCCGCCGGCGCGCTGCTCGAGTCCGGCGAGCTCGAGCAGGGCCGGGAGTACCTGCGCCTTGCCGACGACAGCGCGTCGGCCGTCAGGCGCGGCCGCCGGGCGGAGCAGGCGCTCGGGCGCACGGTCGCCGCGCTGTACGAGGCCCGCGACTGCGGCGAGCTCGGCCTCGCCCGGCGGGCCGCCGCCAAGCTGCTCGCCGGGAACGGGTCGAAGGCTCTCGCGCTCGACGGCCGCGACCTGCGCGCGCTCGGCCTGCTCAACCGGGGCGCCGCCGAGGCCTGGATCGGCGACCCGCGCCGCGCCCGCTCGGATCTCGAGGACTCGCTTGCGCTCGCGCGCCGCTCCGGCCGCGACTACCTTGTGCTCTCGGCGCTCGCTCCGCTCGCGCTGCTCGAGGCCCTCACGGGGCCGCTGCGACGGTCGGCGCGACTAGCGCAGGAGGCGGTCGGGCTCGCCGAGCGGCACGGCTGGACGGGCCGGCCGCCGTGCGCCGCCGCGCACGTCGCGCTCGCCGTCTGCAGCTACGAGTGGGGCTCTGTGTCGCAGGCGAGGCGGCACGTGGACGGGGAGGAGGCCGGCGGGGGAGTGGCCCGCGAGCGGGCGACCGCCGCCATCGCCGAGATCACGCGCGCGCTCGTCGCCGCGCGCTGCGGGGAGCTCGAGCGGGCCGAGCTGATACTCCGGGCCGCCCGGCAGGATGCCATCGGCTGGAAGATGCCCGCGGCGATCGCCGTGCGGCTCGCGTGCGCGGAGGGGAAGGTGCTCGCGGCCGCGGGCAGGGCGCCCGAGGCGATCGAGGCGGTTGAGGGCGCGCGCCGGCTCGGCGCCTGGGCGGAGCTCGATCTGGTCGCGGCGCGGCTCGCCCTGGCCGAGGGGGAGCCCGAGCGCGCGGCCCGCCTGGTCGCGCCCGCGCTCGAGGGCGCCGTGAGGGTCCTGCAGCCGTCGACCGGGGTCGAGCTGCACGCGCTCGCCGCTGTCGCCGAGCATCGGCTGGGCGCCGACGAGCGGGCGCTCGAGCTGGTCGAGCGCGCGCTCGCGCTGGCGGAGCCCGACGGCAGCCGCGAGATGCTGCTCGAGCTCGGCGCGCCCTTGCGGGAGCTGCTCGTCCGGCGGATCCGGGCCGGCACGGCGCACCGCGCGCTCGCCGGCGACGTGGTCGACGCGCTCGACCCGCGCTCGGCGCGCGGCGTCGGCGCGGCCGAGCTGCTGCTCGAGCCGCTCAGCGCCCGCGAGGAGGCGGTGCTGCGCTACCTGCCGACGGTGATGTCGAAGGCCGAGATGGCGGCCGAGATGTACATCTCGGTGAACACCGTCAAGACGCACATGAGGCACATCTACCGCAAGCTCGAGGTGACGAGCCGCGCGGAGGCGGTGCGCAGGGCGAGGTCGCTGGGGCTGCTCTGATGCGGCCTTCGGGGCTCGGCGCAGGCCCGACCATCCCTCGCGGGCGGAGCGGCCGCAAGCGCGCCGCCCGCGATGTCACCCGCCAGGGGTGATGATCGATCACCCGCTCACGGATGAAGCTCGGCGCGTCCCTTCGTGTCAACAGGAGGCCTGACTCGCATGAGAACAGAACCGCATGCGCCGCCCACCCGAGCCGACGTGGGCCCGGAGCGCCCGCGCGGCGAGGGCTGGGTCATGTTCGCGATCGTCTACCTCGGCATCGTCGGCGTCCTCAACATCATCTACGGGATCGCGGCCCTGGAGAACAAGCAGTACTTCAACGAGGGCGACCTGCTCTGGTCGTCGCTGCGCACCTGGGGCTGGGTGGCGATCGTCCTCGGCGCCTGCCAGATCCTCGTGGCCGGTCTGATCCGCGCCCGCACGGTGCTCGGAGCGATGCTCGGGATCACGCTCGCGTCGTTCGCGTTCATCGCGAGCTTCCTGGCGATCGGCGCCTACCCGGTGTGGTCGGTGATTGCGATGGTGATGGAGGCCTTCGTGATCTGGGCCCTTGCGGTCAACATCGTCGACCGCGCCTATTAGCGGGCGAGGGCGAGATTCGCGCGCAACGCTCGAGGCTGAAGCTCAGGGGCAACGCTCGATAACAGAGGTTATGTAAACCCGAGTGGGGAACGGTCATCCGGCGCGCTAGCGCGGCGGCGTCGAAGTCCGCGCGGCGGGTCCCCTGGCGCGACCCCCTAGCTCTCGGCGAGCGCGCGCAGGGCCGCCTCTTGGAGGCGCTGCACGGTCCAGTCGGACATCGGCTCGGCGCCGATCGAGCGATAGAAGCCGATCGCGGGCTCGTTCCAGTCGAGCACCCACCACTCCATGCGGCCGTAGCCGCGCTCGAGCGCCACCCGCGCGAGGTGCGCGAGCAGCGCCCGCCCGACTCCGGCGCCGCGGTGCTGCGGCCGCACGAACAGGTCCTCGAGCCACAGCCCCGGCCGGCAGAGGAACGTCGAGAAGCTCGTGTAGAAGAGCGCGAACCCGGCCGGCTCGCCGTCGACCTCGGCGATCACCGCCTCCGCCGCGGGCCGCTCGCCGAACAGGTGCCTGCGCAGGAGCTCCTCGCTGCCCACCACCTCGTGCGCCAGGCGCTCGTACTCGGCGAGCTCGCGGATCAGGGACAGCAGCAGGCCCGCGTCCGCCTCCCGGGCCGGCCGGATGCGCAGGCTCAACTCCGGAGTTCCTCGCGCAGCCGGTCGAAGCTCGCCCGCAGGCTCGCCAGCTCCTGCTCGAGGCGCTCGACGCGAGCCGCAAGCGTCCCGTCCTGCGCGGCGGCCGAGGCTGTGGGCGCTGCGGGCGCCGCCCCGTCCGGCTGCGCCTCGGCGCCCTCCCCGCCGACGAGCTGCACGTAGCGCTCCTCCTTCTGGCCCGGCCGCCGCGGCAGCCGCGCCGCGAGCTCGCGCTCCACCAGCCGCTGCAGGACCTCCTCGACCTCGGCGAGGCTGCCGAAGCGGTGGAGCCGCTCGCTGCGCTGCTTGAGCTCGCCCGGCGTCTGGGCGCCCCGCAGCATCAGGACCGCGAGCAGCGCGAGCTCCGCCCGGTCGAGGCCGAGCGCCTCGTCGAGCAGGTGCCGGAACTTGGGCGCGCGGCTGCCGTGGCCGCTCGCGAGCCGCGTCCAGCGCCGGCGGCCGAGGCGGTCGAGCGCCGCACGGATCGTGGCCTCGTCGTAGTCGACCACGGGATCGCGGTTGGTCGACTGGTTGCACGCCAGCCGGAGCGCGTTCAGCGTGAGCGGGTAGGAGTCGGGGGTCGTGTGCTGCTTCTCGATCAGGCAGCCGAGGACGCGGATCTCGACGGGGTCGGCGTTCACGCGCGTCAGCGTACCCGGGGGCTTCCGCCTGCGCGCTCAGACGCCGCGCCCCCGGCCGCAGCCGGCCTCGAGAGCTGCGCGACGAGCTCGCGCACGCGCCGCTCGATCTCGTCGCGCGTGGCGCGGACCTCGTCGAGCGGCCGGCCCCTCGGGTCCGGCAGGTCCCAGTCGAGGTAGAGCTTTCCGGGGATGTAAGGGCATTCGTCGCCGCACCCCATCGTCACCACCACGTCGGCCCACTCCGCCAGCTCGCGCGTCAACGCGCGCGGGCGCCGGCCCGACAGGTCGATGCCGAGCTCGCGCATCGCCTCGACGACCTCCGGGTGGACGCGCTCGGCCGGCGCGGTCCCCGCGGAGCGCGCCTCGTGAGCGCCGCCCGCGGCGCGCTCGAAGAGCGCCTGGCTCATCTGCGAGCGGCCGGCGTTGTGCAGGCACACGAACAGGACGTTCGCCATCGTGTGCAGCCTACCCATCGAGCCATCTCAGTTCAATCGATATACTTGGATGGATGGCGGTCGACCTCGAGCTCGCCCCCAAGCAGAAGCGCCCAGCCGGCGAGCGCTGCTGTGAGCCCGTCGCCTACCCCTCGGTCGACCGGCGCGAGGCCGAGCGCATCGCGAAGCTCGCGAAGGCGCTCGGCGACCCGATCCGCCTCCAGCTCGTCGACGTTCTCCGCAGGCACGCCGGCAAGGTCTGCGTGTGCGAGCTCGTGCCGCTCTTCGACCTCTCCCAGCCCACCATCTCGCACCACCTCAAGGTGCTGCGCGAGGCGGGCGTGGTCGACTCCGAGCGCAAGGGCCTCTGGGCCTACTACTACGTGCTGCCCACCGCGCTCGACGAGCTCGCCGCCTGGCTCGAGTCCTGAGCCGCCTCGCCGAGCAGGCGCTCGACGAGCACGCAGTCCTTCCACTCGCCCTCGACGCGGCCGTGGCGAAGCTGCACGCCGACCTCGCGGAAGCCGCAGTCGCGCGCGACGCGCAGGCTCGCCTCGTTGGTCGTGAAGATTCGGCCCGTGAGCTTGTAGAGCCCGCGGCGCTCGGCCTCCTCGCAGAGCGCGGCGAGGATGCGCCGGCCGGCGCCCCGCCCGCGCGCCGGGCGGGCCACGTAGATCGCGAACTCCCCCACTCCCGAGTAGACGCAGCGGTCGGAGTAGGGAGCCGTCCGCGCGAACCCGATGACGCGCCCGCCCGACTCGCCGACCACGAACGGCAGGCCGTTGAACCAGGCGCGCAGCTCCTCGGGCCGGCGCAGGCGCGTTTCGAACGTGGCCTGGCGGTCCTCGATCCCCTGGTTGTAGATCGCGGCGACCGCCGGCAGGTCTCCTTCCTCTGCGGGCCTCGTGATCAGATCCACGCCCTCAGGATGACAAGCAGCAGGCGCGTCGCGTCGCGTCGTCGGCGGGCTCGTCGACGTCCTCGTGCGTGACGAAGACCTCCCAGGGCGTGCCGTCGGGATCGTGCACCCAGATCTTGTCCTGGCGGGCATAGCAGCAGGTGGTGTCCATCTCGTCGAAGGTGGCGAGGCCCGCGGCCTCGAGGCGCTGCCTCGCGGCGAGCACGTCCTCGGTCGACTCGACCTGGATCCCGGCGTGGTTGAACGCGCCCAGCACGCCGCCGCGCTCGGCCTGGTTGAGGGTGAAGTTGAGCGCCGGGCGCTCCACCTCGAACTTCACGTAGCCGGGCTTCACCTTCGCCGGCGCGACGCCGAACAGCGCCTCGTAGAAGGCGCGCGAGCGCTCGGTGTCGGTGACGTTGATCGCCAGGTGCGGACGGAGGATCGCCATCGCGGTCTCCTTTCATAGAAGCTTGTCGATGGAATCGATCCTACCAGGTCCATAGATAGATCTCGATATAGTCCGGCGGTGGCAGTGCGCGGCAGGGGGCCGGCCCGGCCCATGGACCTCTGCGCCGGCCGCGCGGCGACGGGCGGCGGGAGCCGCGGACCTCGGCGCCGTCGTAGGATCCGTGCGATGACGCACGGCATCGTCCTGATCAAGGCCGAGCGTGACGCCCTCCCGGTGCTCGGCAGCCGGCTGGCCGAGGTCGAGGGCGTCGCCGAGGCCTACTCCGTGACCGGCGAGTGGGATTTCGTGGCGATCCTCCGGGTCGCGGAGCACGAGCGGCTCGCGGAGCTCGTCACCGACAGGCTCGCCCGCCTACCGGGCATCGCGCGCACCTACACGATGGTGGCGTTCGAGGTCTTCTCGCAGCACGACCTCGACGCGATGTTCTCGATCGGCGCCTAGCGCCGCCGGGGCCTCAGGAGCCGGGGGTCGGCCGGGCGCGGACCGTCTCGCCCGGAGGCACCTGACCGTCGCGCCCCACGTAGCCGCCCTGGGCCCCGACGGCCACGTAGACGGCGTCGCCCTCCCCCACGTTGCGGATCCTGCGGATCGTGGCCGCGTCCACGCGCGCGAGGCCGCCCTCGCCGAGCACGTGCCTCGTGCCGTCGCCGAACTCGACCTCGAGCGTCCCGCGGTGGACGAAGTAGACCTCCTGCTGGCGCTCGTGGTAGTGGCGCCCGGACTCGTAGCCGGGAGGCATCACGATCGCGTTCATGCCGAGCTCGGTGACCCCGAGCGCCGAGCGGATCTTGCGGAAGCCGTAGCCCTCGCCGAGCCCGTCAAGCGAGCCGACGGCCCAGCCGTCGCCCTCGACCGTCTCTCTCACCCGACGCGTCATCGCCGTGGCAATCCTAACGCTCGGGGCGCGGGGCGCGCGAGCGCCGCAGAACCAGCTCTCGGATGTGCCCGTGCTCGTCGATCTCGGCAGGCCCGGTGCCCGCGACGAACTCGGACAGCACGCGCGCGAAGCGCTCGGGCTCGTCGCGGTGCGGGAAGTGGCCCGCGCTCTCGAAGAGCTCGAGGCGGCTGCCCGGCATCAGCTCGCGTGCCTGCGTGCCGTGGGAGGCCGGAATGATCGGGTCGCGCTCGCCCCACACGATCAGCGACGGCAGCACGGCGGCGAGGTAGAGGCGGTCGCGCGCGTCCACGCGCTGTCCCGCGGGGTCGACGACCGAGCGCAGCGTGTTCAGGAACGCGGCGCGCGCCCCGCGCTCGCCGAGCGAGTCGACGCCGCGGGCGATCTCCTCGACGTCGGGCGGAAGCTCGACCCCGAGCGCCCCGAGCAGGCGGCCGAGCGCGGCGCCGGCGCCGCGGACGGGTCGCGCGCCGAGCAGCGGCAGGACCCACTCGGCGCCGGGGAGCGACGCCGCGCGCAGCAGCGGGGACACCTCGCGCCCGAGCCCGCCGCTTGCGACGAGCACGAGCCGCTCGACGCGCTCCGGGAACTGGTAGGCGAGCTGCATCGCGACGCCGCCGCCGAGGGAGTGGCCCACGACCGTGAAGCGGCGGTGGCCGAGCGCCGTCATCAGGTCGCGGACGCCGGCGGCGTGGGCCGCGGGCGAGTAGTCGGCGCGGGGCTTGGCCGAGCGTCCGTGCCCGAGCAGGTCCGGCGCCACCACCCGGTGCCCGCGCGCGAGCAGCGGGATCACCTCGTCCCAGGTGCGGGAGCTGCTCGTGATCCCGTGGATCAGGAGGATCACCGGTCCCTCCCTCCCCGCCGCGCGGTAGCTCACCGCGTGGCCGTGGAGCTCGAGCCGCTGCTCCCGCACCCGGACGGCCCGACCGGGCACGGCCCTAGCGGATGTGCACGCCGGAGATCGCGCGCGCGATCACGAGCCGCTGGATCTCGGATGTGCCCTCGAAGATCGTGTAGATCTTCGCGTCCCGGTGCATCCGCTCCACCGGGTACTCACGGGTGTACCCGTTGCCGCCGAGGATCTGGATGGCGCGCTCGGTCGCCCAGACCGCGACCTCGCCGGCCTTGAGCTTCGACATCGAGCCCTCGGCGCTCGTGAACTCGCGCCCGGTGCGGCCCATCCAGGACGCGCGCCAGACGAGCAGGCGTGCGGCGTCGATCTCGAGCTTCATGTCGGCGAGCGCGAACGCGATCGCCTGGTTCTCGATGATCGGCCGCCCGAACTGGACGCGCTCCTTGGCGTAGTCGAGCGCGTACTCGTAGGCGGCGCGGGCGATCCCGATCGCCTGGGCGCCGACGGTCGGCCTGCTCACCTCGAACGTCTGCATCGCCGCCTGGCGCTTCGCCCGCGTGCCCTCGCGCGCCCGCGCCAGCCGCTCGTCGAGCTTCTCCTTGCCGCCGAGCAGACAGCTCCCCGGGATGCGGCAGTCGTCGAGGAAGACGTCGGCCGTGTGCGAGGCGCGCAGCCCGTGCTTCTTCAGCTTCGTGCCCATCTCGAGGCCCTTGGTGCCCGGCGGGATCACGAAGGCCGCCTGCCCGCGCGCCCCGAGCTCGGGGTCGACCGACGCCACCACGACGTGGACGTTCGCGATCCCGCCGTTGGTGGCCCAGGCCTTCTGGCCGTTCAGCACCCACTCGTCCTTGGCCTCGTCGTACTTCGCCCGCGTGCGGAGGGAGGACACGTCGGAGCCTGCGTCCGGCTCGGACACGCAGAAGGCGCCGACCTTCGGGTCGTCCGCGGTGCCGTAGCACTGCGGCACCCACTCGGCCATCTGCTCGGGCGTGCCCGAGGCGAAGATCCCGGCGACGGCGAGCGTGGTGCCCATGATCGACATGCCGATGCCGGCGTCGCCCCAGAACAGCTCCTCGTTGACGATCGGCAGCGTGAGGCCGGTCGGGTCGGCCCAGAACTGGGCGATCGCCTCGAAGCCGTAGAGGCCGATCTTGGCGGCCTCCTGGATGATCGGCCAGGGCGTCTCCTCGCGCTCGTCCCACTCGGCGGCGGCCGGACGCACGACCTTCTCGGCGAACCCGTGGACCCAGTCCCGGATCTCCTTCTGCTCGTCCGTCAGGTCCATCGTGAAGCCGCCGGCCTGGTCCGGGGTGGCCGCGGCCTCCTCAGCCGCGGCGACCGCCTCCTCCCGCGTCGGCAGCGTCGTGGTGCCCTCTTCCATGTTGCGTGCGTCCTCCTCCGGAGAAGTCCTGACCGGGCGTTCAGTACCCGGGCAGGTTAGCGCGCGCGCCCGCCAGACGGCTGTGCGGCGGTCCATGCGAGCCCGATTGTCGCAGCCCGCCTAGCGCACGCGGACCGTGGCGGCTCCGCGCGCGAAGCCCCGGCGCGAGGCGCGCGCCACGTACGTCCCGCGCCGCAGCGTCGCGGTCACCCTCGCCTGCCCCTGCGCGTCGGCGCGGACGCGCCGGCCGGCGAGCGTGACGAGCGCCCCCGCGAGCGGCCAGCGCCTGCCGCCCGCGACGTAGCGCGCGCGGAAGGCGAGCGTCCGCCGGCCGGCCGCCGCGCGGCGCGGGCCGCGCAGCTCGATCGGCGTCCCGCGGCGGACGAACGAGAGGAGCGCGCCGCTGCCGGGCCAGGTCGGCCGGGCGGCCCCGAACGGCAGTATCTGCCAGTGGAGCACGCCGCCGAGATAGGCGCCCGCGTCGAGCCCCTCCGACTCGCCTGCCACGCGCCGCTCGATCTCGAGCCGGCGCCTGCCGCTGCGGAGGTCGATCGACCAGACCTGGAAGGGGCCGGCGTCGGAGCCCGCGACGAGCAGCCGGCCGCCCTCGAACGCCGCGCCGGTGACGCCGCTCGACGGCACCGCGCCGCGCAGGCGCCTGACCGGCCGGATCGGCGCGGCGAGCGGCGCCGCGTTCGCGCGCGTGACGTCGGCGCTGCGGTAGGCGAGCAGGTCGCTGCCCGCGGAGGTCCACAGCAGCCTGCCGTCCGGAGAGGACTCGACCCACATCGCCTTCGCGATGTCGCGCGGGTCGAGCTTCACGTAGTAGGACCACGTGAGCGTCCCGGGGCTCAGCGCCGCGATCGACCCTGTGCCGCAGGTGTTGCCGCCGTTCGGGCCGCCGGGGACGTAGCACTCGAGCGGGAGCAGCAGGCGCCCCCCGTCGCCGCGGTCCCAGCTCAGGTCGCCGATGTGGTTGTAGCCCTCCCCCGCCCGCACCTCGGGCGGGATCGGGTCGCCGCTCTGGGCGAGCTCGCGCAGGCTCGGGTCTGTCCTGAAGACGCGCGCGAAGCTCCCGGCGGCGCCGTCGAAGTAGAGCGCAGAGCCGCGCGAGGCGACGCCCTGGTTGTAGCTCGCGGGGAACTTGTCCACGCGGACGAGCGCCCAGCGCCCCGGGTCGCGCGCGGGCGCGGCGGCGGGGACGCCGAGCGCGGCGCCGGCCGCGGCCGCGAGCAGGAGCGCGGGCCTCCGCATGCCGGAATCGTACGCGCGGCCCGCGGACGTGAGAGCCTTTTCCCGTGACGATCGCGCGAGTGACAGAGGCCGACCTGCCCGAGCTCCTGCCGCTGCTGCGCGCCTACTGCGACTTCTACGAGGTCTCGCCGTCCGACGAAGCGCTGCTCGCGATGTGCCGCGAGCTGATCGCGGACCCCGAGAAGGAGGGCGTCCAGCTCATCGCGCGCGCCGCCGACGGGCGCGCGATCGGCTTCGCGACGGTGTTCTGGACCTGGTCGACCTCCGACGCCGCGCGGCTAGGCGTGATGAACGACCTCTTCGTCGCCGAGGATGCCCGCGGCAGCGGCGCGGCAGAGGCGCTCATCAGCGCGTGCGCGGCCGAGTGCGCGCGCCGCGGGGCGCGGCGCCTGTCGTGGCAGACGGCGCCCGACAACCTGCGCGCGCAGGCGGTCTACGAGCGCGTCGGCGGCCGGCGCGAGCAGTGGCTCGACTACTGGCTGCCGGCCGCCGGGTAGGCCTGCGTCCCGCGCGCGGGCGCGCGCCGCTCGGCGCCCTCCGACTCCCCCCTCCGTACGCGCTCGCGCTGCGGGCCCACCGTGTAGCCGGGGTCCGCGGCCGACTGGAACCCCGCCCTGAAGATCGCCCAGCGCTCGGCGAGCGCCCCCGCGACGATCATCCCCGCGCCGGCGAGCGCGGGCGCCCCGCGGCTGCGCCGACCGCCTCCCGCGAGCAGCCCCGCTCCGCCGGCTGTGAGGGCGGTCGCGAGCCGCGAGAGCGCGCCCGCCGCGCCACGGCGGTAGGGCTCGGCAAGCGCGCCGAGGCGGCGCTCCATCGCGCGCGTCGCCGCGAGCTCGGCGGCCGCGCCGAGGAGCGCCAGGCGGCGCGCGGGGCCGGCGTTGCGCGCCGAGGTCAGGGCCGTGGCCGCGGCCCCCGCGCTCGCCGCGGCGCCGCCGGCGAACACGAACGGCAGCTCCCGGCGCGCCTCGCCCCAGACCGGCACCGCCGTGCTCGCGAGCAGGGCGCCTGTGTAGGTCGAGAGCGGCATGCCGGCGAGCGCCGCCGCCGGCCTCGCTCCGCGGGAGAGGCGCGGGAGCCGTCCCATCCAGGCGTCGGCGGCCGCGGCGGCCACCGCCCCGCCGGTCGCCGCGAGCAGCCACGACCCCACGCTCATCGGCGAGGTGACCTTGAGGACGCGCAGCATGTTGAGGAAGCGCAGCGGCCTGCCGAGATCCGAGATCAGCATCAGCGGGCTGACCGCCATCCCGCCGAGCGACACCGCCCAGGCGTTGCGCGCGAGCTCGTCGTTGCCCGCGCGCTCCGCGAGGTAGGCGAGCCCCGCGGACGCCCCGCCGAGCCCGCCGCTGAACAGGTAGATCGGAATCTGCCAGGTCCACACCGGCTCCTTGATGACCGGCCGGCCGTAGTAGGAGCGCGGCTCGGCGCGCGGCACCATCGTCCGCTCGCCGCCCTCGCGCCGCCGCCCGCCGTCGCGGTCGCGCGCGCTCACCGGCGCCCTCCGAGGAAGGCGGCCGCGATCCCCGCGGCGAGCGCGGCGGCCGCCGCGCCGACGGCGGACCAGACCCCGCCGATGCGGCGCGTCGCGGCCACCGGGTCGGGCGGCAGGCCGTAGACCTCCGGCTCGTCGAGCAGCAGGAAGAACGCCCCGAAGCCGCCGACGCCGTCGCCGGGATCGGCGCCGTAGAGGAGCGCCTCGCCCTGGCCCGCGGCGTGGAGCTCGGCGAGGCGCGCGTCCGCTCGCTCGCGCAGCTCGTCGAGCTCCCCGAACTGGATCGAGTCGGTCGGGCACGCCTTGGCGCAGGCGGGCTCCTGGTCGTCGCGGAGGCGGTCGTAGCAGAGCGTGCACTTCCATACCCGCCCGTCGCCCTCGCGCCTGTCGAGCACGCCGAACGGGCAGGCGGGCACGCAGTAGCCGCAGCCGTTGCAGACGTCCTCCTGCACCACGACGGTCCCGAACTCGGTGCGGAACAGCGCGCCCGTCGGGCAGACGTCGAGGCAGGCGGCCTCGGTGCAGTGCTTGCAGACGTCGGAGGACATCAGCCAGCGGATCCCCTCCCCCTCGTGCGTCTCGACCCCTGCCTCGTCGGCGAGCTGGCGCCGCGCCGCGAGCTGGACGAGCGAATCGGCCGCGGCCTCGCCGTCGAGGGCGGCCGGCTTTCGCTGCTCGATGAACGCCACGTGCCGCCAGGTATTCGCGCCGAGCGCGAGCGTGTTGTCGTAGGAGCTGCCGCTGAAGCCCTGGATCGAGTCGTGCACCCGGTTCCACTCCTTGCAGGCCACCTCGCACGCCTTGCAGCCGATGCAGACCGAGGTGTCGGTGAAGAAGCCCACTCGCGGCCGAGCCTCGTCGCCGTAGGCGCCGGGCCAGGCGCGCGGCTGGCGCGCGGCGGTCTCGGGCACCGCGCTCACGGCGTCCCCCTGCCTTGCGCCCTGCGCCTGTAGCCCTCGACCAGCGCGAGCAGCGCGGGTCCGCGCGGCCGCCTGCCCGGGCGGATGTCGCAGGTCGCGGCCTTCGCCTCCTGGATGTGGACGTTCGGGTCGAGCGCGAGCGGGAAGAGGTCGTTCACCACGTCGCCGGTCACGAGGCCGCGGCCTCCCCAGTGATAGGGCAGGCCGACCTGGTGGACCGCCCGCCCCTCGGCGCGCAGCGGCCGGATGCGGTCGGTCACGAGCACGCGCGCCTCGATCGCCGTGCGCGAGGTGACGATCGTCGCCCACCCTCCGTGCTCGAGCCCGCGCTCCGCCGCGAGCTCGGGGCTGACCTCGCAGAAGAGCTCGGGCTGCAGCTCGGACAGGTAGGCCACGCTGCGGCTCATGCCGCCGGCCGTGTGGTGCTCGGTGAGCCGGTAGCTCGTGAGCACGTACGGGAACACCTCCCACCCCTGGTCGGGGAAGGTCGGGTTGTAGGGGTTCTCCCGCCGGTGGAAGCGCTGCCTGACCGGGTTCTGCCCTTGCTCGTAGAGCGGGTTGGGGAACGGCGACTCGTGCGGCTCGTAGTGCGTCGGCAGCGGGCCGTCCATCAGCCCCGTCGGCACGAAGAGCCAGCCGCGGCCGTCCGACTGGACGATGAACGGCTCGTCGCCGCGCAGCGCCTCCATGCCCTTCGCGCCGCCCTGCGGCCGGTGCCCGGGCGGCTTCTCGGCGACAAAGTCCGGGGCGTCGTGGCCCGTCCAGCGGCCCTGGCGCTCGTCCCACCAGACGAAGCGCTTGCGCTCCGACCAGGGCCTGCCGGCGGCGTCGGCCGAGGCGCGGTTGTAGAGGATGCGGCGGTTCGCCGGCCAGGCCCAGCCCCATTCGGGCGCCACCCAGCTCTGCTCGCCGCCGGGCTTGCGGCGCGCCGCCTGGTTGACGCCGTCCGCGCAGATGCCGGCGTGGATCCAAGAGCCGCAGCTCGTCGAGCCGTCGTCCGCGAGCTCCTCGTAGCGCGCTACGAACGTGCCGTCGGCGCGGCGGCCGCCGATCTCGCGCAGCACGGCCTCGGCGTCGGGCTCGCCGTGCGGCCCTTGCGTGGGGTAGTCCCAGGTGAGCGCGAGGATCCCGCGGTCGCGCCCCTCGTTCGAGGCGGCGAGCCTGCGCCGGATGCGCCTGCCGAGGTCGTATATCCACTGCAGGTCCGAGCGCGCGTCGCCCTTCGGCTCGACCGCCTTGCGGTGCCACTGGAGCAGCCGCTGCGTGTTCGTGAAGGAGCCGTCCTTCTCGGTGTGCGCGGCGGCGGGCAGGAAGAAGACCTCGGTCGCTATCTCCTCGGGCCTCAGCTCGCCCGTCTCGATCTCGGGCGAGTCCTTCCAGAACGTCGCCGTCTCGACCATCGTGGTGTCGCGCACGACGAGCCACTCGAGCCGCGAGAGGGCGAGTCTGTGCAGCTTGCCGTTCGCCGAGCCGACCGCCGGGTTCTCCCCCACGGCGAAGAACCCCTTCACCTCGCCGTCGAGCATGCGGTCGAAGGTCGCGTAGTTGGAGTGGTCGCCGTCGATCCGGGGCAGCCAGCCGAAGCCGAACTCGTCCCGCCCGGTCGCGGCGTCCCCGAACCACGCCTTGAGCATGCTCACCAGGTACGCCTTCATCGAGCCCCACGCGCCGGTCTCGGGCGCGTTCGACCGGACGAAGGCGTCGAGGCTCCCGGCCGAGTGCCCGTGCGGCATCGGGATGTAGCCGGGCAGGATGTTGTAGAGCGTCGGGATGTCGGTCGAGCCCTGGATGTTCGCGTGCCCGCGGAGCGCCAGGATGCCGCCGCCCGGCCGGCCCATGTTCCCGAGCAGGAGCTGGACGATCGCCGCGGTGCGGATGTACTGCACGCCGACGGTGTGCTGCGTCCAGCCGACCGCGTAGCAGAAGGCGCCGGTGCGCTCGCGGCCCGAGTTCTCGCACAGCGCCTCCGCCACCTCGAGGAACAGCTCGCGGGGGATGCCGCAGATCCGCTCCACCATCTCCGGCGTGTAGCGGCTGCAGTGGCGCTTGAGGACCTGGAGCACGCAGCGCGGGTGCTGCATCGTCTCGTCCTCCTGCGGCGGGCGCCCGCGCTCGAGGGTGATGCCGTGGGCTCCGTGCGCCTGCTCGCCCGAGACGGCGGCGCCCTGCTCCTTGTGCCCGCCGGCCGCGACGGGTCCCGTGCCCGCGTACGACCAGGTCGAGTTGTCGTACTGGCCCCTGTCAGGCTCCCAGCCGGAGAAGAACCCGTCGAGGTCCTCGGTGTCCTCGAAGCCCTCGTCGAGGATCACGGCCGCGTTGGTGTAGTGGCGGACGTACTCCTCGAACCAGCGGTCGTTCTGCAGGATGTGGTTCACGATCCCGCCGAGGAAGGCGATGTCGGTGCCGGCGCGGATCGGCACGTGGATGTCGGCGAGCGCGCTCGTGCGGGTGAAGCGCGGGTCGACGTGGATGATCTTCGCGCCGCGCAGCTTGGCCTCCATCACCCACTGGAAGCCGACGGGGTGGCACTCCGCCATGTTCGACCCCTGGATCACGATCACGTCGGAGTTCTGGAGGTCCTGCTGGAAGGTGGTCGCGCCGCCCCGGCCGAACGAGGTCCCCAGACCGGGGACCGTGGAGCTGTGTCATATGCGCGCCTGGTTCTCGATCTGGACCGCGCCGAGGGCGGTGAACAGCTTCTTGATGAGGTAGTTCTCCTCGGTGTCGAGGGTCGCGCCGCCGAGCCAGGCGAAGCCCCGGGTGCGCGCCAGCCGGCGGCCCTGAGCGTCCGCCTCCTCCCAGGTCTCGGCGCGCGTGCGGATCACGCGCTCGGCGATCATGTCCATCGCGCGGTCGAGCGAGAGCTCCTGCCAGTCCGTTGCGTACGGGGCGCGGTACCTCACCCGGTACTCGCGCAGGGGGCTGTTCACGTAGCTCTCGGACGCGGCGCCCTTCGGGCACAGCCGCCCGCGCGAGATCGGGCTGTCCGGATCGCCCTCGATCTGGACGACCTCTCCGTCCTTCACGTAGACCCTCTGGCCGCAGCCGACGGCGCAGTACGGGCAGATCGAGCGCACGACCTCGTCGGCGGTCCTGGTGCGCGGGGTGAGCGTCTCCGAGCGGCGGGAGCGCGCCGCGAAGGCAAGCCCGAGCGGGTCGCGCAGCTGGCGCAGCAGCGGCGGCAGTCTGCGGCCCGGCTTTCCGTTCCCGTCGCCCACGTCGCGCCGCGACCTACCCCGTCGAGCGCGACCCCAAACCGCGTGCGGGCGGGTCGCGCGGCCGACAGAAGTGAGCCGCCGCCCGGGGCGAGTGGGCGACGGCTCGAGCGGGGCGTCCGCCGGGTCGCCGCCGCTGGGCGGCGAGGCCGGCCTGGGCCTCGCGGCTTGCGCCGGGCGGCGCCCGCCGTGCGGGGGCGCCGGCGTCGCTCGGACGCGAAGTGCCTGAGAGGGGGATTGCCGAGGCTCGAAGCCGCCAAACCCGGATGTCCGGGGCGCGGCCGCTGTGCCCGCGCGCTCCCTCTGACAGACTTCCGCCCGATGGCGAAGCAACGGCAGATCAAGATGCAGCAGCGGTTCGGGAGCCTCGCCGCGATCCCGCAGCTCGAGCACCGCACCGACGAGCAGCTCCTGGCGGAGACGCGCAACCGCGCGGCAGCCCGCGCGATCCTCGGCGCGCGCGCCGCGGAGCGCTACGACGCCAAGGCGGCGCGCAGGTACTTCAACGAGGCCATGGCCGGGGCGCACCCCCAGGAGCGGCCCGCGCTGCGGCAGATGATGAAGGCGGCGCTCGCGCAGGCCGAGCGCAGGCCCGACGAGCTGCGCGAGGCGATGGAGAAGCTCGGCCAGGAGCCGCCCTCGAGCCGCCAGCTGCTGATGCTGCGCCTGATGGGCCTCGTCGCGCCGCCGCCCGGGTCGAGCGTCCTGCTGCGCATCCGCGGCTGGCTGATCCTCGTCGGGCTCGTGCTCGCGATCGTCGCCCTCGGCTTCGGCATCGTCGAGCTCGTCTCGCTGCCGTTCGGCGGCATCGGCGTGCTCGGCGGGATCCTGCTCGGCCTGGTCGTGATGGCCGCCCTGCTCGGCGTGCTCTCCCTGATCGGCCGGCGCAGGCAGAAGCGCGCGCTCGCCGCGCGGCGCCAGCAGATGAGCGAGGCGCAGCGCAGGCTGCGCCGCTAGGGCTAGTTGAGCGCCGCTGCCAGCCGGCGGCGGTAGCGGCTCGCCACCTCGCTCGCGGGGCCGAGCTCGGTGAAGATCGCGACCATCGCCTTGCGGATCAGGTCGCGCACCTCTGGGTCGTCGCTTGCGTTGAGCGCCTCCTCGAGCCGCGCGAGCGCCCGCTCGCAGTCGCCCTCCTCCCAGGCGCGGAAGGCGTCGTGCACGCCGGCGTCGCGCGCGTCGAGCTCGAGCCCGGCGAGCAGCCCCTGCGCGACGAAGTCGCCGGGGAAGCGCTCAAGCAGCTCGCGCGCCTCGTCGACCTCGCCGCGCGCGAGCAGCATGCGGCCGAGCCTCACCCCGGCGCCCGCGTGGCCCGGGTCGAGCTCGAGCGCGCGGCGCAGCTCGTCCTCGCTCTGCGCGCTCGCCGCCAGGCGCTCGGCCTCGGAGGGCAGGAGCGAGTCGAAGAAGCGCTCGACGTCGGCCGGCGGGATCGCGCCCGTGAACTCGCTCACCACGCGCGCGTCCTTGAACGCCTTGACCGCAGGGATGCCCTGCACCCGGAAGCTTTGGGCGAGGAGCTGGTTACTGTCGACGTCGACCTTCGCGAGGTCGACGAGCCCCTCGCGGGCGCGCGCCGCGTTCTCGAGCGCCGGCCCGAGCTGGCGGCAGGGGCCGCACCACTCGGCCCAGAAGTCGACCACCACGGGAACCTCCCGCGAGCGCTCGACGACGCGCTCCATGAAGTCCTGCTCTGTGACGTCGAAGACGCTCACGACACCTCCACGGTCGCCCTCTCGATCTCCACGATCCGGGTGGGACGCTCGCTCGCGTCTCCGAGACTACCGATGGTGTCGACCACGTCCTCGCCGGCCGTGACGTGGCCCACCACGGCGTAGACCGGCGTGAGCTGGGCGCCGCCCTGGTCGGAGGTGACGATGAAGAACTGGCTGCCCGCCGCGCCGGCCGGCTCGTTGCCCGCCTTCGCCATCGCGACCGTCCCCTTCGGGTACCTCGTGCCCGCGCCGGGCGGGTCGAGCGTGCGGTAGCCGGGGCCGCCGGTGCCGGTCGCGGTCGGGTCGCCACCCTGGATCACGAAGCCGGGCACGATCCGGTGGAAGACCGTGCCGTCGAAGTAGCCCTTCTCGACGAGCGAGACGATCGAGGCGCTCGCCTCCGGCGATGCCTTCGGGTCGAGCTCGAAGCTGAACGACCCGCAGCTCGTCCGCATCGTCACGGTGTACGTCTTCGCCGGATCGAGCCTGCGACGCGGCTTGCGCGCCCTGCGCGCGCCGGGCGCCGGGGGCTGCACGTCCGTGCAGCCGCCGCTTGCGGCGCTCGTCTGGGTCGTGCCGCCCGCGCTGTCGCCTCCGCCTCCACCGCCGCAGCCGGCGAGCGCGAGCGCGGCGAGCGCCAGTCCTGTCGCTGCGATCGTCCTGCGCACGGCGCTGAAGCGTAGTGGGCGGGCGGGGCTCGTAGGATCAACCGGCCGATGGCCCTCTCCCCGCTGATCGAGCGCTACGACCAGCTGATCCTCGACCTCGACGGCTGCGTGTGGATCGGGCCGGAGCCGATCCCGGGATCGATCGAGGCGATCGCGGCCCTGCGCGCGGCCGGCAAGCGGATCGTCTTCGCCACCAACGACCCCCGCCACTCCGCCGAGGACTTCGTGCGCAAGCTGTGGAGCCTCGGCGCGCAGGCGTCGCCGGCGGACGTCGTGACGGTGGGCGGCGCGGTGCAGCACCTGCTCGCGACCACGCGGCCCAACCGCACCGCCTTCGTGATCGGCACCGAGGTGATGGTCGAGCACGTGCGGTCCGCCGGGCTGCGCGTGCTGAACGGGACGGACCTCGCCTCCCGCGCCGAGGTGGTGATCGTCGCCGGGACGGACCGGGTCACCTACGACGACCTGCGCAACGCCGCGCTCTCGGTCCGCCGCGGCGCGGACCTGATCGGGACGAGCCGGGACCCCACCTACCCGATGCCGGACGGCCCCTGGCCGGGCACCGGCGCGCTGCTCGCCGCGGTCGAGACCGCCGCCGAGCGTCGGGGGGTCACCGTCGGAAAGCCAGAGCCGCAGCTCTTTGCCACCGCGCTCGACCGGCTCGGCGACGGGCGCACGCTGGTCGTGGGCGACCGGCTCGACACCGACATCGCGGCGGCCGCCGCCGCGCGGCTCGACTCCGCGCTCGTGCTCACCGGAGGCACGAGCGCCGAGCAGGCGGCGCAGGCCGGCGAGCGCCCCGAGGGCGAGCCGCGGCCGAGCATCGTGGCCGCGAGCCTCGGCGAGCTCGTGAACGGCAGCCCCTGAGCGGGCGTCCGCCAAGATTGGGGTGTGCCGCGCAAGACGCACCACAAGCACTCCTCGAGCAAGGGCTACCGCAAGCTGCTCGACGGGCTCGCGGCGCTCGACGGCGTGCACCGCGTGGCCACCGGCCGCGTGAAGCCGCGCATGGGCTCGGGCCGCCCGGTGGCGCCGATCTCGAAGGTCCGCCGGACAGAGTCCGGGCTCTCGATCACGATCAACACCGAGGGCGCGATCGTGGACGCCTACGTCGTGACCGACCGGCCCGACGAGGTGGCGGCGGCGATGGCGGAGCGCGGCTGGACCAAGCCCTCCTAGTCCCGCCCGGACGGCTTGCGCCCGCAGGGTCGCGCACCCGGACGCTTTTAGACTTCAAGCCCGTGAGCGACGGGATCTCGCCCCCATGTGCAGGGTCCTAGGCTGCGTCGCGCGCACGCCGCGCTCGCTGCGCCACGAGCTGCTCGACGCGCCGAACCCCCTGATCCGCCAGTCGGAGGAGCACGACTCCGGCTGGGGGATGGCGGTGTACCCGCACGGCGACGGCGAGGAGCCGGTCGTCGACCGCTTCCCGAGCGCCGCCTACCGGGACGACGGCTTCCTGCCGGCGACCGACCGCCGCGGCCGCATCTTCAACGTGCACGTGCGCCGCGCGACGATGGGCGGCCTCGTGATGGAGAACACGCACCCGTTCACGCTCGGCTCGTACTCCTACTGCCACAACGGCACGATCCCCGGCTTCGCGCGCCTGCTCAAGCCCGGGGTGATGGAGCCGAAGGGGCAGACCGACTCCGAGAGCTTCTTCAATTTCCTGATGCGCGACTTCGACGACGGCGACGCCGTCGGCTCGCTGCGCCGCGCGGTGGCGACGGCGATCGAGCGCTCCCCGTTCAGCGGCCTCAACTTCGTCTTCTCCGACGGCGAGCGCCTCTACGCGTACCGGCTCGGCGTCCTCGACCTGCACTGGACCTCGCGCGGCGACCACGCGCTGGTCGCGTCCGAGCGGCTCACCGGCGAGCGCTGGCACAGCGTGCAGCAGGACGTGCTGCTCGCCCTCGACCCGGAGGAGCCCGAGGAGGTCCACGCCGAGCGGCTCGTGGGCGACGAGGCGGTGGCGCGCGCCGTCATCGAGGCGTACGAGGAGGGCGGCGGGCTGCGCGGCGCCGAGCGGGGCGAGTTCGCTGCCGCGCGGGCGGACAGGCTGGCGCCGGGGTGAGCCGCCGCTTCGCGCTGCTCGTCAACCCGGCCGCGGCGGGCGGCAGGGCGCTGCGCGCCGTGGGGCCGGCGGCCGGGGTGCTCGCCGGGGCCGGCGCGAGCTTCCGCGTGCTCGAGACGCGCGACCTCGACCACGCGCGCGAGTCGGCGGCCGAAGCCCTCGCCGCGGGCGAGACCGTGGTCGCCGTGGGCGGCGACGGCCTGGTCGGGTGCCTCGCCGGGGCGCTCCGCGGCGGCGAGGGGCGGCTCGCGATCGTGCCCGGCGGGCGCGGCAACGACCTCGCGCGCGTGCTCGGCATCCCGACCGACCCCGCGCGCGCGGCGCGCGTCGCGCTCGACGGCGAGGAGCGCCTGATCGACGTGGCGGAGGCGAACGGGCGGCCGTTCGTCGGCATCGCGAGCCTCGGCTTCGACTCGGAGGCCAACCGCATCGCCAACGAGGCGAGGCTCGTGCGCGGGCGCCTCGTCTACCTCTACGCCGCCCTGCGCGCGCTCGCGGGCTGGAGGCACGCGCGCTTCAGCGTCGAGGTCGACGGCCGCCGGAGCGAGCTCGCCGGCTACTCGGTCGCGGTCGCGAACTCGCAGGCCTACGGCGGGGGCATGCGCCTCGTGCCGCACGCCGAGCTCGACGACGGGCGGCTCGACGTGCTGGTCGTCAGCGAGCACGCCAAGCTCGCCTGGCTGCGCGACGTGCCCAAGGTCTTCTCGGGCGCGCACGTGCGCTCGCCCCACGCGCACTGGTCGAGGGGCCGCGTCGTGAAGGTCGACGCCGACCGCCCCTTCACCGTGTACGCGGACGGCGACCCGATCGCCGAGCTCCCGCTGACCGTGACGGTGACCCCGCGCGCCCTGCGGGTGATCGTGCCGCGCGCCTGATGCTGCGCGCCGGCACAGCCGCGGCGCGCGCCGTGCGCGCGCTCAGCCGGGCGGCCCGCCGCGGCGGGACCACGCTCCCCGGCCGCGTGCTGCTGCGGCTCGAGCCGCGCGCGATCGAGCTCTTGGGCGGGCGCCTGCGCGACGGCGCAGTGCTCGTGTCCGCCACGAACGGCAAGACGACCGCTTCCTCGATGCTCGCCGCGGCCCTGCGGCGCGCGGGCTGTGAGATCGTCCACAACCGCGCCGGCTCGAACATGAGCTGGGGCGTCGCCACCGCGCTGCTCGACGCCGACGGCCGCGCTCGCCAGCTCGGGCTGCTCGAGGTGGACGAGCTCTGGCTGCCGCAGATCGCAGACCAGCTCGACCCCAGGCTGATCCTGCTCTCGAACCTCTTCCGCGACCAGCTCGACCGCTACGGCGAGCTCGAGCTGATCGCAGACCGCTGGGCGGAGGTCGCGGCCCGCCACGACGGGCGCGCGCGCTTCGTGCTGAACGCGGACGACCCGCTCGTGGCGGACCTCGGCCGCGGGCGCTCGCAGGTGACCTACTTCGGCGTCGAGGACGACTCGCACGCGCTGCCGGGGCTCGAGCACGCCTCCGACTCGAAGAACTGCCGCAACTGCGGCAGCCGCTACGAGTACGACGCTGTCTACCTCGCGCACATGGGCCGCTACCGCTGCCCGGGCTGCGGGCGCGGCCGGCCCGAGCCGCAGGTGGTCGCGGAGCGGATCGAGCTCGACGGCATGCGCGGCTCGCGCGTCGTGATCCGCGCCCCGGCGGGGCGGATCGACCTGCGCCTCCCCCTCCCCGGCCTCTACAACGTCTACAACGCCCTCGCCGCCGCGACCGCCGCGCTCGAGCTGGGCGCCGCGCCTGAGGACGTGCGCGCGGCGCTCGAGGAGATGGCGGCCGCGTTCGGCCGCGTCGAGCGCATCCCGGTCGGGGAGCGCGAGCTGCTGATCCTGCTCGTCAAGAACCCGGCCGGCGCGAACGAGGTGCTGCGCACGCTCGCGCTCGAAGAGCGGCCGCTCGACCTCTGGCTTGGGCTGAACGACCGCATCGCGGACGGCCGCGACGTGTCCTGGATCTGGGACGCCGACTACGAGCTGCTCGCCGGCCGCGTCCGCCGCGCGACGTGCAGCGGGACGCGCGCCGAGGAGATGGCGCTGCGGCTCAAGTACGCGGGGGTGGACGCGGAGATCGCGGTGGAGCGCGACCTCGGGCGCTCCCTCGACCAGGCGCTCGGCGCCGCCGGCGGGACGCTGTACGCGCTCCCGACCTACACCGCCCTGCTGGAGCTGCGCGACCTGCTCGCGCGGCGCGGCGTGGCGGGGAGGTGGTCGGCGTGAGCGCGGCGCTGCCCGCGGGGCTCGAGGAAGCCGTCGCCTGGCACGACGTCGAGTGCTCCGCCTACACGGCAGACCTGCCCGTCTGGCGCGAGCTCGCGGCCGAGCGCGCGGGCCCCGGGCCGCTGCTCGACATCGGCTGCGGGAGCGGGCGCGTGGCGCTCGACCTCGCCGCGCGGGGCGCCGAGGTGACCGGCCTCGACTCCGATCCCGCGCTCGTGCGCGCGCTCACAGCGCGGGCGCGCGAGCGCGGCCTGCGCGTGCGGGCTGTCGTCGGCGACGCCCGCTCGTTCGACCTCGGCAGGCGCTTCGCGCTCGCGCTCGCGCCGATGCAGGTGGTGCAGCTCATGGGCGGACCCGCCGGGCGCGCGCGCATGCTCGCGCGCGTGCGCGCGCACCTCGGCCCGGGCGGGGCGCTCGCCGCCGCGCTCGCCGACCCCTTCGAGGACGTCCCCGCCGACGACGCCCTCCCTCCCCTCCCCGACGTGCTCGAGCTCCGGGGCTGGGTGCTGTCGAGCACGCCGGTGGCGGTGCGCGCCGAGGACGGCGCGACGGAGATCGACAGGCTGCGCCAGGCGGCGGGCCCGGACGGCTCGCTGACCGAGTCGGTCGACACCGTGAGGCTCGACAGGCTCGAGCCCGCGCAGCTCGAGCGGGAGGCCGCCTCCGCGGGGTTCCGCGCGCTCGAGCGCCGGCGGGTGCCGGAGACGGACGGCTACGTGGGCTCCACCGTCGTCATCCTGGAGGCCGCATGAGCGCCCTGCGCGTCTGCTCGCTCTACCCGGACCTGATGAACATCTACGCCGACCGCGGCAACATCGCGGTGCTGCGCGCGCGCTGCGAGTGGCGGGGGCTCGGCTTCGAGCTCTCGGCCTCGGGCCTCGGCGAGCCGCTCGACCCCGACTCGGCGGACCTCTTCTACATCGGCGGCGGCCAGGACCGCGACCAGGCGCTCGTCGCCCGCGACATGGTCGAGACCAAGCGCGAGGCGCTGCACGCCGCTGCGGCCCGCGGGGCGGTCGTGCTCGCCGTCTGCGGCGGCTACCAGCTCCTCGGCCACGGCTACCGGGTCGGCGACTCGGAGCTGCCGGGGATCGGCCTCGTCGACCTGCGCACCGTCCGCGAGCCCGGCCCGCGCCTGATCGGCAACTGCGCGATCGAGGCCGACCTCGGGACCGGGCCGCGCGTGATCGCGGGCTTCGAGAACCACGGCGGCCGCACCTACCTCGGCGCCGGCGAGCAGCCGCTCGGGCGGGTGCTCAAGGGCTTCGGCAACAACGGGCGGGACGGCTTCGAGGGCGTGCGCAGGGGGAACGTGATCGGCACCTACCTCCACGGCCCGCTGTTGCCGAAGAACGCGTGGCTCGCGGACCGGCTGATCGAGCTCGCGCTCGGCGTCGAGCTCGAGCCGCTCGACGACGCGCTCGAGGACGCAGCGCACGCGAGCGCCCGCCGCGCGGCAGGGGTGTAGGCGCCGCCTAGCGCCCGCTCGAGCCGAAGCCCGCGGCGCCGCGGACCGTGCCGTCGAGCGCGTCGACCTCGACGAGCACGGGCGCCTCGTGGCGGACGAGCACGAGCTGCGCGATGCGGTCGCCCGGCGCGACCTCGAAGCGCTCGCGGCGGTCGGTGTTGAGGAGCAGCACGCGCAGCTCGCCGCGGTAGCCCGAGTCGATCAGGCCCGGGGCGTTCACGAGCGCTATCCCGTGGCGCGCGGCCAGCCCCGAGCGCGGCAGCACGAGCCCCGCCTGGCCCTCGGGGATCGCCACCGCGATGCCGGTGCCGACGCTTGCGCGCTCACCCGGCTCGAGGGTCGCGGCCTCGGCCGCGTAGAGGTCGAAGCCCGCGTCGCCGTCGTACGCGCGCGTGGGCGCGAGCGCCTCGGGTGAGAGCCGCGTGAAGAGGAGGCTCACGCGCCGTCGTCGTCGCCGTCGCTCCCGTTGACGGAGAAGCGCTCGAAGCGCGGCGCGACCCCGACCGGGACGCGGGCGCGCACGCGCACGCCCTCCGCGGTGTCCTCGCGCTCCACCTCCCCCGCCAGCTCGTGCAGCTCGGACAGGCGGCCGCCCTCCTCGTAGGGCAGGAGCAGCTCCATCGGCCGCAGCATGCCCAGGAAGCGGCCCTCGATCCGCTCGCGCAGCTCGGCGAGGCCCTCCCCCGTCTGCGCCGACACCTGCACGGCGCGCGGGTGGCGGAAGCGCAGCGCGCGCCGGCGCTCCTCGTCCAGCAGGTCGACCTTGTTCAGCACGAGCAGGCGCGGGCGCTCGGCCGCGCCGATCTCGGCGAGCACGTCCTCCACCGCGGCGAGCATCTGCACGAGCTCCTCCTCGGGCGCCGAGGCGTCCGCCACGTGCAGGATCAGGTCGGCGAACAGCGCCTCCTCGAGCGTGGCGCTGAACGCCTCCACGAGCTGGTGCGGGAGCTTGCGGATG
This sequence comes from Thermoleophilaceae bacterium, assembly GCA_019683805.1. Classification (GTDB taxonomy): domain Bacteria; phylum Actinomycetota; class Thermoleophilia; order Solirubrobacterales; family Thermoleophilaceae; genus JADGHQ01. The sequence goes on along the minus strand of JADGHQ010000001.1, from coordinate 51,573 downwards.
AACCCGACCGTGTCGGTCAGGAGGTACTGCCGGCCGCCGATCTCGAAGGCGCGCGTGGTCGGGTCGAGCGTGTGGAAGAGCCGGTCGCGCACGCCCGCGCTCGCGCCCGTCAGGGCGCCCAGCAGGGTCGACTTGCCGGCGTTCGTGTACCCGGCGAGCGCGACCGTGGGCAGGTGCGCGCGCTCGCGCTCGCGGCGCATCACGCCGCGCGTCGCCTTCGTGTGCTCGAGTCGGCGCTTGAGCGCGGCGATCCGGTCGCGCGCGAGCCGGCGGTCGGTCTCGATCTGCGACTCGCCCGGGCCCCTCGTGCCGATGCCGCCGCCGAGGCGCTCGAGGTGGGTCCACAGCCCGCGCATCCGCGCCAGGTTGTACTCGAGCTGGGCCAGCTCGACCTGGAGCTTCCCCTCGGCCGAGGCGGCGTGGTCGGCGAAGATGTCGAGGATGATCGCGGTGCGGTCGATCACCGGCACGCCGATCGCCTCCTCGAGGTTGCGCTCCTGGCGCGGCAGGAGCTCGTCGTCGGCGGCCACGAGGTTGGCGTCGGCGTCCTTGATCGCCTGCTTCAGCTCGGCCAGCTTGCCCTTGCCGAAGTAGCGGTCCGGGTCCGGGCGCCGGCGGCGCTGCACCAGCTCGCCCGCGACGGCGACTCCCGCGGTCCGCAGCAGCTCGCGCAGCTCGGAGAGGTCGGGCTCGTCCGGCGACACCGCGATGCAGAGCGCGCGCTGCCGCGCGCGCGGGTTGCGGATGCCGTCGCCGTACCGCGAGGCCGCGCCGCGCGTCGGAGCCGTCCTGCCGTTCCTGCCCTTCTCCACAACTCCAGTCTAGGCCCGGCGGCGGCGGCCGATCAGGGCGCGCCGGACGCGCCGGCCGAGCGGTTAGGGTTCGGCCCAGTGAAGGCTTTCGTCACGGGTGGGACCGGGTTCATCGGCGGCGCGCTCGTGCGCAGGCTGCGCACCCGCGGGGACGAGGTCGCGGCGCTCGTGCGCTCGCCGCAGAAGGCAGGGGCGCTGCGCGAGCTGGGCTGCGCGATCGTCGAGGGCGAGGTGACCGACGCGGCGGCCGTGCGCCGGGGCCTCGAGGGCTGCGACGCCTGCTTCCACGTGGCGGCGATCTACGAGGTCGGGATCCCCGCGTCGCGCCGCCGGGAGCTGTGGGACGCCAACGTGTGCGGCACCGAGGTGGTGCTCGACGCGGCGATCGAGGCGGGCACCCCCCGCGTCGTGTACGTCTCGACGCTCAACGTGTACGGCAACACGCGCGGGAAGACCGTCGACGAGACGTACGAGCGGCCGCTCGACGAGGGCTTCCTCTCTGTCTACGACGAGACGAAGTGGCGCGCGCACGGGGTCGCCAGGGAGCGGATCGACGCGGGCGCGCCGGTCGTGATCGTGCAGCCCGGCGCCGTGTACGGGCCGGGCGACCACTCGGAGCTCGGGAACCTGATCGAGCAGACGCGCTCGGGGCGGATGCTCCTGCGCCTCTTCCCCGACACCGGCTTCAACCTCGTGCACGTCGACGACGTGGCCGAGGGGATCGTGCTCGCGCACGACAAGGGGCGCACCGGCGAGTCGTACAACCTCGGCGGGCCGCAGCACACGATGGGCGAGCTCGTCGACAAGACGGCCGAGATCGCGGGGCGCAGGCCGCCGCGCATCCCTATGCCCGCCCCCGCGCTCAAGGCCGCCATCCCGATCGGCCCCCTCGTCGGCAGGCTGTTGGGCTTCCCGCCGAACCTCGCGGAGCTGATCCACACCATGGACGGCGTGACGATCTGGGGCAGCTCGGCGAAGGCCGAGCGCGAGCTCGGCTGGCGCGCGCGCGATCTCGACACCGGCCTGCGCGAGACGCTCGCAGCGGCGGCCGGCTGAGCGGCCGCCTCAGGCCCCCGGCAGCGGCCGGCGCGGCACCGGCGGGATCACGCCCTCGGTGGAGAAGCGCTCCGGCGTGCGCGCGCCCGGGAGCACGATCACCGCCTCGTCCGGGTCGCCCAGCCAGTTGGCGTGCGCGAGCGCGTAGCGGTGCGCGGCGAGCGCGCACGCCGCGGCCTCGATCTCCTCGATGCGCCGGTGCCAGAGCTCGCCGCCCTCGTCGACCACGTGGTCGTCCACGAGCTCCTGGATGCGGCGCGCGACCCCGAGCGGGTGGCGGCGCGCGGGCAGGCGCCGGCCCTGGAGCGCGGCGAACACCGCCTCCACCTGCGTCTCGATCACGCGCGCCCGGTGGAAGGCGCCCTCCTCGACCTCGCCCTCGCGGGTGCCCGCGGGCGCCGCGGTCGGCAGGTACACGCCGAGCTTGCCGAGCCCGGCGAACAGCTCACGCGCCTCGGGCGGCGGCGCGGCCGGCGCGATCCCGCGGCGCGCGAGCTCCTCGTCGCAGGCGCGGCCCTGCCCCGCCGCCGCTCCGACGGCCACGACCACCTCGCCGAGCGAGGCGAGCTCCCGCACCACCCCCGCGGGCGCGCCCGGCTCGTAGAAGGTGGCGCGCAGGCGGATCGGCGGCTCGTCGGCGCGCACCTCCTCAAGCGTCGCGAGCTGGGCGTGGCCGCCGGCGAAGGCGATGCCGCAGTAGCGCATCGGCGCCTACCCGCCGAGGCTCGACCGCAGGCGCTCCACCGCCTCGCCCAAGCGCTCGTCCGCGATCGTGAGCGAGATCCGGAAGAAGCCCTCGCCGTTCGGCCCGTAGGCGCCGCCCGGGGAGACCACCACCGCCGACTCCTCGAGCACGAGCTCGCAGTAGGAGGCGGACGTGTGGCCCTCGGGCACGGGCGCCCACACGTAGATCGTGCCCTTCGGCGCCGTCACCTGGACGCCGATCTCGCGCAGCGCGTCGCACACGAGGTCGCGCCGGCGCGCGTAGACCGCGCTCATCTCGCGCGGGAAGCCGGCGGCGTCGGTGAGCGCCCTCGCGGCGGCGAGCTGGACGGCGTCGAACATGCCCGAGTCGATGTTCGTCTTGAGCCGCCAGTACGAGTCGACCGCCTGGGCGTTGCCCACGATCGCGGCCGCCCGCCAGCCCGTCATGTTCCAGCCCTTGGAGAGCGAGAACACCTCGACGCCGACGTCCTTCGCGCCCGGCGTCTCGAGGAAGCTCGGCGCCACGTAGCCGTCGAAGGTCGTCTCCGTGTAGGAGGCGTCGTGGACGACGAGGATGTCGTGCTCGCGCGCGAACTCCACGACCCGCTCGAAGAACCCTTCCGGGACGACGGCGCCGGTGGGGTTGTTCGGGTAGTTGAGGTACATCAGCCGCGCCCGCGCGGCGTCGCGCGGCGCGATCGCGTCGAGGTCCGGCACGAAGCCGAGCTCCGGCACGAGCGGCATCAGCACGGACTCTGCGCCCGAGAGCAGCGGGCCGCCCGTGTAGACCGGGTAGCCCGGGTCGGCGGCCAGCGCGACCGAGGCCGGGTCGAGGAAGGCGAGGTTGAGGTTGAAGACGCACTCCTTCGCGCCGAGCGCCGGGACGATCTCGGTGTCGGGGTCGAGCTCGACCCCGAAGCGCTCGCGGTAGAAGCCCGCGACCGCCTCCCGGAACTCCGGGCGGCCGCGGTTCGAGGGGTACTGGTGGGTGCCGGGGTCGCGCGCCGCCTCGGCGAGGGCGTCGACCACCGCCTGCGGGGTCGGCAGGTCGGGGTCGCCGATGCCGAGGCTGATCACGTCGATCCCCTGCGCCTTCTTCTCCGCGATCTTGCGCTCGAGCTCCGCGAACAGGTAGGGCGGGAGCCGATCCAGTCGCTCGCTGTGCCTCATTCGATCTCCTTCAGGAAGTCCTCGCTCAGCTCTCCGGCGTAGACCGGGATCGCCCAGCCGGTGAGGTCGACGTGCAGGTCCTCGCCCACCTCGACCTCGAGCTCGCCGCCGTCGAGCCGCACCGTCACCGGGCTCTCCACGCCGCGCAGCACCGCGGCCACCGCCGCGCCCGTCGCGCCCGTGCCCGACGAGAGCGTCTCCCCCACGCCGCGCTCGAAGATGCGCGCGCGGATCTCGCTCGCGCCGGTGCGCCGCCAGAACGAGACGTTCGTGCGCTGCGGGAACAGCTCGTGCCGCTCGATCGGGGGGCCGACGACCGACAGGTCGAGCTCCTCGAGCCCCTCGGGCACCTCGATCGCGCACTGCGGGTTGCCGATCGACACGTGCTGGAAGCGGAACTCGCGCCCCGCCGCGACGAGCGTGCCGGTGCCGTCCTCGGGGCCGTCCGGGTAGGCGTCCGAGCGCAGCCTCGCGTGCCCCATGTCGACGCGGCAGGTGGTCGGCCCGGTGATCCGCGGCCGGATCTCGCCGGCCGCCGTCTCGATCGAGAACTCGTCGCTGCTCGTCCAGCCGCGGCGGCGCAGGTAGAGGATCGCCTCGCGCGCGCCGTTGCCCGACAGCTCGGCCTCCGACCCGTCCGGGTTGAAGATCCGCAGCCTCGCCACGAAGCCCGGCCGCTCAGGCTGCGACAGGAGCAGGATGCCGTCCGATCCGACGCCGGTGTGGAAGGCGCAGATCCTCTCGATGCGCTCGGGCGTGAGCTCGAACGGGAGGTCCCGCTCCTCCACGACGATGTAGTCGTTGCCGAGCGCCTGCCATTTCTCGAAGCGCATGCGCTCAGCCTCGCTCGGTCTGTCTCGCTCGATCGGTCACGCGGCTCGGGAAGGCGAGCGCCGTCTCGACCGCCGGACGCCCGCAACGAGTCGGCGCGGGACTATATGGAATGACGCCCGGCGCGGGCGCCCGGCCCGCCGCTCGCGGCGGGCCGGGCGAGCATCCGCACGATCTCCGCGGCCGCGTCGGCAGCGCCGCGGTCGGTGAGGTCCACGAGGCGCACGCCGGCGAGCTTGCGCATCCAGGTGAGCTGGCGCTTCGCGTACTGGCGCGTGCGCCGCTTCATCGCCTCGACGTCCCCTTCGAGCAGCTCCTGGAAGCCGAGCGCCTTGCGCGCGGTGCGCGAGGCGCCCGCGGCGGCGGCCATGCGCACCTCCTCCTCGGCGCCCGCCGCGACCATCGCCTCGACGCGCGCTTCGATGCGCCGGTAGAGCGCCTCGCGCTCCATCACGAGGCCGACGAGCAGCGTGGGGACGCGGGTGTCGGCGGTCCAGAGCTGGGAGCGTTCCGCCTCCTCGCCCGGCGGGCCGAGCTCCCCCATCTCGAGGAGCTCGAGCGCACGCACGATCCGGCTCTTGTCGGTGGGCGGAACCCTCTCGACGATCCACGGCGCGAGCTTCGAGAGCTCCGCGTGGAGCGCCTCGGGCCCGATGTCCTCGAGCCGCTTCGCCCAGCGCTCGCGCACGCCGGGGTCGGGCGGCGGCTTGAGGTCGAGCTCGGTCAGCGCCGCGCGCAGGTAGAGGCCCGTCCCGCCGACCACGATCGGCCGGCGCCCGCCGGCGAGCGCCGCGTCGATCTCGCGGTGCGCGAGCGGCATGTACTCGCCCACCGAGAACGTCCTGTCGATCGGGACGATCGAGATCAGCCGGTGCTCGAGCCTGCCCTGCTCGGCGGCGTCGGCCGCGCCGCTCAGCGTCTCGAGCCCGCGGTACACCTGGATCGCGTCGGCGCTGATCGCCACGGGATCCTCGCCGCGCTCGCGCAGGCGATCGGCGAGCGCGATCGCGACCTCGGTCTTGCCGATGCCGGTCGGGCCGAAGATCGCGACGACCGCGGGCCTCCCCCCTGCCACGACCGCCGCCTCTAGCCCAGCCGCGAGAGCAGCAGCTCCTCGCCCGCGAGCGTGGTGCTGGTCGCCGAGCCGATCTCGACCTGCGCGAGCTCGCCGGGCTGCGCGACGCCGTCGAAGTTCACGGTCTTGTTGTGGCGGATGCGGCCGCGCAGCTTCGACGGGTCGGTGCGCGACGGGCCCTCCACGAGCACCTCCATCGTGCGCCCGACGAAGCGCTGCGAGCGCTCGTGCGCGCGGCGCTGCACGAGCTCGACGAGGCGCTCCATGCGCTCGACCTTGACCCTGTGCGGCACCTGGTCGGGGAGCCCGGCCGCCTCGGTCCCGCGCCGCGGCGAGAAGATGAAGGTGAACGCCGAGTCGTACCCCACCTGGTCCACCACCTCGAGCGTCTGCTCGAAGTCGGCCTCGGTCTCGCCGGGGAAGCCGACGATGATGTCGGTCGTGAGCGCGCAGTCGGGCACGAGCTCGCGGATCGTCGCCACGCGCTCCAGGTAGCGCTCGCGGTTGTAGGTCCGCCGCATCGCCTTGAGGATGCGGCTCGACCCGGACTGGAGCGGCAGGTGGATGTGCTCGCACAGCGACGGCAGCTCCGCGTGCGCGCGGATCACGTCCTCGCGCATGTCCTTGGGGTGCGGGCTCGTGTAGCGGATGCGCTCGATGCCGTCGATCGCGTCGATCAGCGCGAGCAGCTCGGAGAAGGTCGTGCGCTCCCCCTTCGGGAGGTCGCGTCCGTAGCTGTTGACGTTCTGGCCGAGCAGCGTCACCTCCTTGACGCCGTCGGCGGCCAGGCGCTCGATCTCCGCCACGAGCTCCGCGGCGGGCCGGCTCACCTCGCGCCCACGGGTCGAGGGCACGATGCAGTACGAGCAGACGCAGTTGCAGCCCTGCGAGATCTGGACCCAGGCCTGGAACTCTCGCTCGCGCTTCATCGGCAGCCGGCCCGAGACGGTCTCGAACTCGAAGAATCCCTGCGCGGTGATGCTGTCGCTGGTGAGGAACTCCGCGAGCTTGGGGATCTGGCCCGGCCCGAACGCGACGTCGACGAACGGGAAGCGCTCGAACACCTCTTCCTTCACCGACTGCGCCCAGCAGCCGCCGACGCCGACGACCTTGGTGGGGTCCTCGCTCTTCAGCCGCTTCGCCTCGCCCAGGTGCGCGATGAAGCGGTTGTCCGCCGACTCCCGGATCGAGCAGGTGTTGAAGAGGATCACGTCGGCGAGCGAGCGCTCCTCGACCTCGGTGTAGCCGAGCGACTCGAGCATGCCCTTCATGCGCTCGGAGTCGTGCTCGTTCATCTGGCACCCGAAGGTGGTGACGTGGTAGGTCTTGCCGGCGGTCGGCATCGCGCTCAGAGGGTAGCTCGCGCGCGCACGCGGCCACCGGGGCGGCGAGCCTCGCCGGTTCCCCTCGCGTGCGGACGCGCGCCGCCGCGGCGGCCTACTTCGCGTAGTCGACGGAGCGGCTCTCGCGGATCACCGTCACCTTGATCTGGCCCGGGTACTCGAGCTCCCGCTCGACGTCGCGGGCGATCTTGTGCGAGAGCAGCGCCGCGGTGTCGTCGTCGACCACCTCCGGGCTGACGATCACGCGCACCTCGCGCCCGGCCTGCATTGCGTGCACCTTGTCGACGCCCTCGTGGCGGCGGGCGATCTGCTCGAGCTGGCGCAGGCGCTTGACGTATTGCTCGAGCGACTCGCCGCGCGCCCCCGGCCGCGCGCCGGAGACCGAGTCGGCCACCTGCACGATCACCGCCTCGATCGTCTGCATCTCGACCTCGTTGTGGTGCGCCTCGATAGCGTGCGCGACCGCCTCGCTCTCGCCGTAGCGACGGGCCATGTCGCCGCCGACGAGCGCGTGCGGCCCCTCGACCTCGTGCGTCACCGACTTGCCGATGTCGTGGAGCAGCGCGGCGCGGCGCGCCGTCTTGGCGTTCGCGCCGAGCTCGTCGGCGATCAGCGCGGCCAGGCGCGCGACCTCGATCGAGTGCGCGAGCACGTTCTGGCCGTAGCTCGTCCGGTAGTGCAGCCGGCCGAGGAGCTTGGCGATCTCGGGGTGGACGGCGCCGACGCCGGCGTCGAGCACGGCGTGCTCGCCGACCTCGGCGATGCGGTCGTCGATCTCGGAGCGCGCCTGCGAGTAGGCCTCCTCGATCCGCGCGGGGTGGATGCGGCCGTCCTGGAGCAGCTTCTCGAGCGTGAGGCGCGCGACCTCCCTGCGCACGCCGTCGAAGCCCGAGAGCAGGACCGCTCCGGGCGTGTCGTCGATGATGAAGTCGATCCCCGTGAGCGTCTCGAGCGCGCGGATGTTGCGGCCCTCGCGCCCGATGATGCGGCCCTTCAGGTCGTCTGACTTCAGCTGCACGACCGAGACCGTCGTCTCCGCGGCGTGGCTGGCCGCCAGGCGCTGCATCGAGGTGGCGAGCACGCTGCGCGCGCGCCGGTCCGCCTCGCGGCGGGCCTCCTCCTCCGCCTGCCGGATCATCACCGCGCTCTCGTGGCGCAGGTCCTCCTCGAGCTCGCGCAGCAGGACCTGGCGCGCCTGGGCGGCGCTCAGACCGCCGATCCGCTCGAGCTCGCGGATCTGCTCCTGCCGCGCGCGCTCGAGCCGCTCGCTTTCCCGCTCGAGGTTGCGCGCGCGGTCCTCGAGCGAGCGCTCCCGGCGGGCGGCCTCCTCGAGCCTCAGCTCGAGCGACTCCTCCTCACGCAGCAGGCGCTCCTCCAGCCGCGCCAGCTCGGCCCGCCGCTCACGCAGCTCGTGCTCGATCTCCGTGGCGCCGTCGTGGGCGGCCGCCGCTGCCGGGCCCTCGGGCGGCGCTACGGTCCCACCCGGCTCGTTCCCTCGGGAGCGCGGCCTCATGGCGACCGCCACGATTCCCCCCGCGAGGAGCGCCGCCACAACTGCCGCCACTATCTCCATCTGCCTGGTCTCCTCCGGGGCCGCGGCCCCGGTCCGGTTCCGCCATCGGGCGGCGCGTCCCGGCTGCGCGAGACACCAGGTTGGTTGCTGCTAGGCGGGTCGGCGCGTGGGCGGCGCGCCTGTCAAAGGCGGCCCCTGCCACTCCTTTCAGGATCGCCCAGAACTCTGTCCAGATGCCGTTCGGTCAATCTCTCTCGGTTCCGTAGCCCGCTGGAAAAGCGCTCATTTGCTGGTGAAACGTCTCGCGGCGGCCGAGACCGGCCGCTCGGCCGAAGCGTACTCCCGCCCCCGGTGGGGCGCAAGCGGACACGGCCGAATGGCCGAGGCCCTCAGGGCCGTCGCCCGAGGGCCTCCCCCGGCTTGCGCTAGGCCGCCTGCTCCTGCGGTATGGCGCTGACCTCCGTGGCCTCGGCGTCCACAGGCTCCGGCACGGCCTGCGCACGGCCGGGCGGCGTCATCCCGACCGCCTCGTAGATCTTCTCCTCGATCTCCCTGGCCACCGCCGGGTTCTCGCGCAGGTACGCCTTCGCGTTGTTGCGCCCCTGGCCGAGCCGCTCGTCCCCGTACGAGAAGAACGAGCCCGACTTCTGGATGATGTCGTGCTCGAGCCCCAGGTCGATGAGGCAGCCCTCGGCCGAGATGCCCTGGCCGTACTCGATGTCGAACTCGGCCTGGCGGAAGGGCGCCGCCACCTTGTTCTTCACAACCTTCACGCGCACCCGGTTGCCGACCGCCTCGACGCCCTCCTTGAGCGTCTCGATGCGGCGGATGTCGAGTCGCTGCGACGCGTAGAACTTCAGCGCGCGGCCGCCCGGCTGGGTCTCCGGGGAGCCGAACATCACGCCGACCTTCTCGCGGATCTGGTTCGTGAAGAGGCAGAGCGTGTTGGCGCGGTTCAGGTTGCCGGCGAGCTTGCGCATCGCCTGGCTCATCATGCGCGCCTGCAAGCCGACGGTGGCGTCGCCCATGGCGCCCTCCAGCTCGGCCTTGGGCGTGAGCGCCGCGACCGAGTCGATCGCCACCACGTCGATCGCGCCCGAGCGGATCAGCAGGTCCGCGATCTCGAGCGCCTGCTCGCCGTAGTCGGGCTGCGACACGAGCAGCTCGTCGACGTCGACGCCGATCCGCTTCGCGTACGCCGGATCCATGGCGTGCTCGGCGTCGATGAACGCGCACGCCCCACCCCGCTTCTGGGCCTCGGCGAGCACGTGGTAGACCAGCGTGGTCTTGCCCGACGACTCCGGGCCGAATATCTCCACGATCCGCCCCCGCGCGAAGCCGCCCACGCCGAGGGCCAGGTCGAGCGAGAGCGCACCCGACGGGATGGCGGACACGGTGACCGCCGCCTCGTCGTCGCCCATGCGCATGATCGACCCCTTGCCGAACTGGCGCTCGATCTGCGCGAGCGCCCCGTTCAGCGCGGAGTCGCGGGCCTTCGCGGCCTTGTCCTGTTCCCTGTCCATCTCCGTCTCCTGAAGCCGGTTCCGAGAGGACCCCAGGCTAGGTCAGGGATCGGATGGAACGAACACCCGTTCGCAACGATCGAGCGCCGGGAGCGTGACAACTCCGCGACATCACGCGGCGCGCACGCTGAGGACCGGCGGCAGCCGCGTCGCGGCGCCGAACCAGGTCGCCCCCGCGTCGCCCGAGCCGAAGACGTCCCCCGACGTCGCGCCGAAGTAGAGCTCGAGCGCCGGCCCCTCGCCGCGCGCGGCGAACGCCTGCCGCAGCACCGTCAGGTAGGCGTCCCGCTGCGGCAGCCCGTCGCCGCGGGCGATCCAGGTCGCGCCCGCGTCGCGCGTCTCGTACACCCGCACGCGCCCGCCCGGGGTGACCCGATCGCCGTCCCCGCTCAGGGGGATCACGTACGCGCTGTCGGGATCGGCCGGGTCGAGCGCCAGCGGAAAGCCGAAGTCCGACGGCAGCCCGGCGCCGATCTCCGTCCACGTCTCGCCCGCGTCGTCCGAGCGGTAGACCCCGCCGTGGAACTGCATGAACATCCGCTCCGGGCGGCGCGGCGCGCGCTCCAGGCTGTGGACGCAGAGCGTCAGCTCAGCCTCGCGCGCGTCCTCGGGCAGGTAGCGCGCGACGAGCCCCCGGTTGCCGTGCCGCCACGTCTCGCCGCCGTCGTCGGTGAGCCAGACGCCGACCGCGGACAGTCCGAGCGCGAGCCGCCACGGGTCGCCGGGCCACGGCACGATCGAGTGGAGGCAGAGGCCGCCGGCGCCGGGTTGCCACGACGGCCTCGTCGGGTGCTCCCAGAGCGCGCGGTTGAGCTCCCAGCTCGCCCCTCCGTCCCGGCTCTCGAAGAGCACGCCCGGGTCGCCGCCCGCGTAGAGCACGCCGTCGGCCTCGCCGGGGACGATCGCCCAGATCCGCTCGAGCGCCCGCTCGCCGTCCCCGGGCAGCGCGACTCCCTCGGCCGCCTGCCACTCGCCCGCCGGGTCGTCCGCGCGCCAGATCTTCGGCCCGTAGAACGCGGACGTCACGGACGCGAGCAGCAGGCCGGTGCGGGGATCGCGCAGTGCGTACTCGACCGGCTCCCCCGGGAAGGCGCGCGCCGTCGCCTCGAACTCGGCGCCCGGCTCCCCCTCGAGCACGAACAGGCCCTTGCGCGTCCCCACCAGCAGCTCCGTCATCGAAAACCTCACCCTCCCGAGATCGCCGGGAGCACCTCGAGCCGGTCGTCGGGGCCGACCGGGGTCTCCTCGGTCCCTCGCTCGCCGTTGACGAACACGTTCACGTGGCGGCGGATCAGCCCGCGCTCGTCGAGGATCCAGCCGCTCACGGCGGGCTGCGCCCGCTCGAGCGCCCGCAGCGCCTCGCGGACGTTGCCGGCCTCGACCGCGTGCTCGGGAAGTCCGCCCGCCAGCCCCCGCAACTGGCCGCGGAGCCTCACCACCGCCACCGCGACCCTCCCGGCGGCGCCCCCGCCGCAGCCATTCGCATCGAGCTCATGCAGATGAGACGAGCCGCGGGCCGCGCGCTCATCGCCACGGCGGTCTAGCTCTCGAGCTGGGGCGGGAGACCGAAGGCCGGGAAGAGCTCTGTGAAGAGGAAGTTGTGGATCGCGACGATCCGGCCGTCCCCGATCTCGAGGACGGCGACGTTGAAAGGGCGGTGGACGCCGGGCTCCGCGGGGCGGTAGATCGCGACGGCCGGGGAGCCGTTCGCCGAGGTCGTGAGCAGCCGCGAGCCGCGGCAGCCGCTGCCCTGCCCGAGCATCCAGCGGCCGACCTGCTCGCCGCCGCGCAGCCAGAGCCGGTACGGCGGCATCGAGAAGCTGGCGTCCTCGCGGATCAGGGAGACGAGCGTCTCGATGTCGTAGCGCTCGAACGCGTCCACGTAGCGCGCGAGCAGCTTCTCCTCCAGCTCGTTCGCCGCTGCCGGGGCGGTCGCGTCGGCGTCGACGGCCTCGAGCGTGGCGCGAGCGCGCTGGAGCGCGCTGTTCACCGAGGCGACCGAGGTGTCGAGCAGCTCGGCCACCTCGCTGGCCTGCCAGCGCAGGACGTCGCGCAGGAGCAGGACCGCGCGCTGGCGCGGCGGCAGGTGCTGGAGCGCCGCGACGAAGGCGAGGCGGATCGTCTCGCGCCAGGTCGCGAGCTCGGCGGGATCGCCCGTCTCGGGACGCAGGCGCGCGTCGGGCGCGGGCTGCACCCAGGCGCTCTCGGGCAGCCCGGCGTCGAGCGGGGAGTCGGCCGTCGCAGGCGACGAGAGGTCCATCGGCCGGGCCCGCCGCTGCGTGCCCTTGAGCATGTCGAGGCAGACGTTCGTCGCGATGCGGTAGAGCCAGGACCGCAGCGCCGCGCGCGCCTCGAGCCGGTCGGCGCTCCGCCAGGCGCGCACCATCGTCTCCTGCACGGCGTCCTCGCTCTCGAACCACGAGCCGAGCATCCGGTAGCAGTAGCCGGTCAGCTCGCGGCGGTGGCGCTCGAGCTCGAGCTCGATCGTCGCCGTGCCCGACGCGGTCGCGCCGGCGAGCTCGAGGCGGTGCCTGGCCATGACGACATCGTACGACGAGGGAGCCGCGCGCACGCCGCGCGGGCCGCCGCGCGGCCCTCCTACTCGTAGTGGAGCGCGGTCAGCACGTCGAGCCGCGCCGCCCGCCGGGCGGGCGCGACGGCCGCGCCCAGCCCCGCGGCCACGGCCACCAGCGCGAACGCCGCGAGCGAGCCCGCCGGCACCGCGAAGCCGAGCCCCTGGTCGGACAGGGCGCGCGTGACGAGCCCCGCGAGGAACAGTCCGAGCGGCAGCCCGAGCGCGGCCCCGATCAGCGCCGTGATCACGCTCTCGGCGCGCACCATGCGCCGCACCTGCCCCCGCGTCATCCCCACGGCGCGCAGCATCCCGAGCTCGCGCGTGCGCTCGAAGACCGCGAGCACGAGCGTGTTCACCATCCCGAACAGGCTCACCACCACCGACAGCGCGAGCAGCACGTAGAGCAGGTTCAGCAGCATGTCGATGCCCTTCGCGCGGTCCTCGATCCAGGCGGCCTTGGTCTGGATCTTCGCGTCCGGGAAGCGCGCGAGCGCCGCCTCCAGGCGCCGCGCGAGCGCGGGCGGCGCGCCCGGCTCGAGGTCGACGAGCGCGAGCAGCGCGCGCGGGCGCGGGAAGCTCGCGGCGAAGGCCTGCCGGGAGACGATCACGTCGGCGAGCAGCGGGTCGATCTTGTCGAACACCGGCGGGTCCGAGATGCCGCGCACCTGCGCCTCGAGGCGCTTGCCGCTCGGCGTCAGCATCGTGAAGCTGCTCCCCACCCGCAGCCCGTGCTCGTCGGCGTAGTCGCGCTTGACGATCGCGCCGCTTCGGCCGAGCGTCCGCAGCGCCGCGTCGCTGCCGCTCGCCCACTGGAAGTCGTACGCCCTCCCGATCGTCGCCGGGTCGACGCCGTCGACGGCCGTGTCGGCGCCGAAGATGCGGGCGCGGTCGTCGAGCACCGCCGAGACGGCGCCGACGCCGGGGACGGCCGGGAGCCGGGCCACCGCCTGCGCCGGGAACTCCGTGAACCCGCTCTGGGAGGTCACGACGTAGTCGGCGCGCACCTGGCGGTCGAGTGCCGCGCGGTCGGAGGCGCGCAGCCCCGCCCCGAGCGTCGCGACCAGCGTGACGAGCGCGAGCCCGATCATCAGCGCGGCGGCCGTGGCGGCGGTGCGCGCGGGGTTGCGCAGCGAGTTCGCGCGCGCGAGCCTTGCCGGGACGCCGCCGAGGCGCACCCCGGGCGCCCCGATCGCGCGTGCCAGCGGCCGCACCAGCCGCTTGGCGACGAGCGCCACGCCGACGAACAGCGCGAGCGTGCCGAGCCCGAGCAGCAGCAGCGTCGCCCCGGTCGAGAGGCCGCCGGCGAAGGAGCCGACGCCGAGCGCCGCGACGGCCGCCAGCACGAGGCCGACCGAGAAGGCCGTCGAGAAGCGCGAGATGCCGGGCGGCGGCAGGACCGCCTCCTCGCGCACGGCCGCGATCGGCGGCACGCGCGTCGCGCGCACCGCCGGCACGAGGCTCGCGACGACGGTCACGGCGGTGCCGAGCGCGAGTGACACGACCACGGTGCGCGGCGCGAGCACCGTGCCGGCCTGGGGCAGGTCGAGGCCGAGCGCCCGGAACACCGCGCTGAGCCCCTTTGCGAGCGCGAGCCCGAGCACGAGGCCGGTGCCCGAGGCGAGGGCGCCCAGCACGAGGCTCTCGAGCAGCACCGACCCGAGCACCTGGCGCCGGGACGCGCCGATCGTCCGCAGCGTCGCGAGCTCCCGCGCCCGCTGGGCGATCGTGATGGAGAGCGTGTTGAAGATCACGAAAGCGCCCACGAACAGCGCGATCGCCGCGAAGGCGAGCAGGAAGTACTGGATGAACTCGATGAACGTGCTGGTGTCCTTCGCGCTCTTCGCGGCGCGCGCGGCGGCGGTCTGGACGGTGGCCGTCGCCGGCAGCAGCGGGCGCACCTCGCGCGCGAGCCGCTCGTCCGACACTCCCCTCCTGGCGGCGAGCGAGATCGAGTCGAGCTGCCCCTCCATGTGGAGCAGGCGCTGCGCGGTGGGGATGTCGAACACGGCGATCGTCGCGCCCCCGAGCGACTCGACGTCGCCGTACTTCGCGAGGCCGACGATCCTGAAGCGCTCGACGGGGCCGTCCGCCGCGATCGACACCCGTCCGCCGACCTCGAAGCCGTGCTTGTTCGCGGTGCCCTTGTCGACCACCACCTCGCCGGGCCCGCTCGCCCAGCGGCCGTCGGTGAGCCGCATCGGGTTGAAGCGCGGCTGCGAGGTGTCGATCCCGAACCCGAACGTCGGCGCGCCGCCCGTGCCGATCGCCTTGCCGTCGCGGTCGACGAGCTTCACCCGGTTCGTGGAGCCGCTCACGTCGGCGATCGCGCCCGCCGCGGCCGCCACGTCCGGGAGCCTGCGCAGGCGCGCGACCAGCGACTCGGGCACGGTCGCGCCGCCGCTCTCGGACCCGCCGACCAGCTCGCGCCCGGTGACGATCGCGCTCGTGTTCCGGTAGGAGGTCGCGAAGATCTCGTCGAACGCCGCGTGGATCGTGTCGGTGAGGACGTAGGTGCCGCTCACCATCGCCACGCCGAGCACCACCGCGAGCGCCGTCAGGACGGAGCGGACCTTGCGCCAGGCGAGGCCCTTCAGGGCGACGAGGATCATCGGCTCGCGGCCTCCCGCAGCTCGGCCACCCTAGCCCTCCCGCAGCGGCGGCAGCAGCTGCGCCACGCTGCGCGCGTTGATTCCCGCGCGGCATCGCGCCGAGCCGCCGTCCCACTCGAGCGCGACGATCGTGTCGCGCTCCCCCTCGCGAACCTCCGCGCGCAGCCCGCCGCGCGGCCAGCGCGCCGCCTCGCGCCTGATCTTGACGCCCTCGCGCGCGCGGGGCGCGTACTCGAGCGCGTGCACCGCATCCGCCGTGACCGCGAGGATGAAGGCGAGCGGCAGCCTGCCCGGCCTGGCGAGCGGGCGCGTGCGGCGCATCAGCGCGTCGGCCAGCACGCCCCAGGGGCCGAGCATCGCCTCGCCCGCGCCGACGATGCGGTGGAACGACCCGAGCTCCAGGATCGACTGCTCGACCCACGGCTGGACGTCGATGCGCCACATCTCCGCCGCGAGCCTCTCGCGCTCGGACGCCATCTTCCTTCGAAGACTAGGACGCGAGCCCGAAACGCTCGAGCGGCTCGTAGCGCGCGCCGCGCGGCGAGAGGTGGGAGCGGTAGAGCGTGACCGTGCTCGCCACGAACGGCTCGCCCGGGGGCGCCGACTCGAGCGGCGCGGCGCGGCGGTCTCGCTTCACGCGGGCGACGGTCAGGTGCGGCCAGAACGGCCGCCGCTCGGGCTCGTGGAAGCCGCCGCCCGCGAGCGCCAGCGCGCACGCCTCGGCTAGCGCCGCGGCGCGCCCGTCCCCGTCGGCGAGGTCGACCGCGAAGAGCCGCGGCGCCCGCGGGGGCACGGGCGTGACGCGCGTCGCCCGCAGCGTGGGCGCCGGGAGCTCGGCCACCGCGCCCGCCACGCAGCGGGCGATCTCGGGGATCTCACGCTCGGGGCGGTGGCCGATGAAGACGAGCGTCACGTGCAGGGCCTCCTCGGGGACCGGTCGCAGGTCGTCGCGGCCGCCGAGCGCGTGGTCGCGCCAGAGCGCGAGCTCCCGCCGCGTGCGGTCCGGCAGCTCGAGCGCCACGAACAGCCGCGCGCGCGGCGAGCCGAGCCGCCCGCGCCTGCCGCGCGGCGTCGGGCGCTCCCGCTCAGGGTCGCGCGCGGTCCCCATCGAGGAGGCGCCGCAGCAGGTGCATCGCGACTGTGGTGGAGCGGTCGCGCACCTCGGCGCGGTCGCCCGGGAGCTGCAGGTCGCGCGCGAGGGCGGCGCCGTCGGCGCGCTTCGCGCAGAAGCAGACGTAGCCGACGGGCTTCGCGTCCGTGCCGCCGCCCGGCCCGGCGACGCCCGTGATCGCCACGGCCACGTCCGCGCCGAAGCGCGCGAGCGCGCCGTCGGCCATCGCGTCCGCCACCTCGGGCGACACGGCGCCGTGGCGCTCGATCAGCGCCGGGTCGACGCCGAGCAGCTCGGTCTTCGCACGGTCGGAGTAGACGACCGCGCCGCCCGTCACGTACTCCGACGCGCCGGGCCTGTCGGTGAGCCGCGCCGCGAGCAGGCCGCCGGTGCAGGACTCGGCGAGCGCGATGCGGCGCCCGCGCAGCAGCTCGGCGACCTGGTCGTCGACGCGCTCGCCGTCGCGGGCGAAGAGCCTGCGTCCGTGGCGCCGCTCGATCAGCTCGCAGGTCCGCCGCCACGCCTCCGCCGCCCCGGGCTCCCAGCGCGCCGCCACCTCGAGCTCGCCGCGGCGCAGGCAGGTCGTGATCTCGACGTCGCCGAAGCCGGGCACCTCGCGCTCGGCGATCCGCAGCGTCTCGGCGATCTCCGACTCCGCCGTCCCGTAGAGCCGCAGCGTCTGGCTCTCGTAGCGGGTGCGGTTGCGGGTCGCGTGCGCGAACTCCTCGCTCGCCACGGCCACGGGCCACATCTGGCGCAGCTCGCGCGGCGGCCCGGGCATGACCACGACGGTCGGGCCGCCCCCCTCCTCGAGCGGCGGCACCACGAAGCCCGGGGCCGTGCCGGCAGGCTCGATCACCCGGGCGCCCCGCGGCACGAGCGCCTGCTTGCGCGCGGACTCGACGAGCTCCTGCTCGCTCAGATCGGGCCAGCGCTCGCGCAGCGGGCGCACGATCGCGAGGATGCGCTCCAGGAGGCTCTCGTCGAGCTCGAGCGGACGGCCGGCGAAGGCCGCCACCACCTCCACCGTCTTGTCGTCCGCGGTCGGGCCGAGCCCGCCGGTGGTGACGACGAGGTCCACGCCCTGGCGCGCCATGAAGCGAAGCTGCGCCTCCATGTCGTGCGGCCGGTCGCCGCAGACGGTCGTGTGCGCCACGTCGAGGCCGAGCTCGAGCAGCCGCTCGGCGACCCAGGGGCCGTTCGCGTCGCGGATGACGCCCGTCAGCACCTCCGTGCCGGTGACGACGATGCCGGCGCGGGCGCTCATCCGCAGGGACGCCGACCGGGCGGCAGCGGCTTGGTCTCCTTCGGCGTGATGTCGTAGCCCACCGGGCTCGGGCCCTGCGGGATCGAGAGGCGCTCGCCGTTCACCGTCACGGTGGCCGAGGTCCGCCCGAGGTTCAGCCGCAGGTGCCTTCCGCGCCAGGAGCGCGGCACGCCGATCGTCCCCTCGAAGACGAGCGGCGCCCCCTCCCCGCGGTCCACGCACACGTAGGTGGCCTCGACCGGCGAGATCCTGAGCGTCACGCGGCGCGGCTTCGCCCTCGCGCCGGCCTGGGAGCCGCGGCCGTCGCCGCGGGCGCTCCCCTGGCCCTGCTGCTGCGCGCCGGGCGCGGCGCCCTTCCCGCCGTCGTCAGAGCCCGAGCCGCTCACCAGACCGATCACGAGCAGGATCGCGAGCACCGCCGCCGCCGCGACCGCGAGCGCCGCGCCGAGGCCGGGACCCCCGCCGCCCGCGGCGCGGCGCTCGCGACGCCGCGTGTCCGCCGCGATCGGGAGCAGGTCGCTCTCGCCGCGCGGCTCGTGGCGCGCCCGGTACTCCTCGACGAGCATGTGCGCGTCGAGCCCGAGGAACTCCGCGTAGGTGCGCAGGAAGCTCCGCACGAAGGTGCTGCCGGGCAGCAGGTCGAACTCCTCGTTCTCGAGCGCGCGCAGGTACTTCGCGCGGATCTTGGTCTTCGCCTCGACCTCGGAGATGTCGATCCGCTGGCGCATGCGCGCTTCGCGCAGCGTGTCTCCGATGCCCTGCATCGCCCGTCTATTCTGGCGCTCGCCTCGCTCAGGCGCGCTTCCGCCCCAGCGTGACCAGGTACTCGGCCGGGTAGGCGACCCCCGCGGCGTCGGGCCGGGCGTGGCGCCGCAGCACCTCGGTCAGGTCGCGCTCGAAGGCGGCCCAGCGTCCCTCGCGCTCGAGCCACTCCCGAGCGGCCGCGATCGGGCCGAACTTGGTGGTGTAGAGCTCGACTGCGGCCGGCAGCGACTCGAACCGGAACACGACCTCCTCGCGCTCGAAGTCGAGCTCCGCGCCGGTGCCCTCGAAGAGCTCGCGCACGTGCTCCTCGCTCCCCCACATGACGGGCGGGATGCTGCCCTCCGGGGGCGGCGGGAGGTGGCTGCCGACCGTGCGGAAGAAGTCGCCGATCGCGCCCTCCGGCGTCCAGCTGCAGACGCCCATCCGGCCTCCGGGCCGCAGCACCCGGACGAGCTCGCGCGCGGCCGCGTCGTGCCGCGGCGCGAACATGCAGCCGAACGTCGAGACGACCACGTCGTAGCTCTCGTCGTCGAACGGCAGTTCCTCTGCGTCCCCCTCGACCCAGGCCGCGTCCACGCCCGCCGCGGCCGCGACGGAGCGTGCCTTCTCGAGCAGCTCGGGCGTGACATCGAGCCCCACCACTCGGCCGCCCGCGGCCGCCGCCTGCACCGCGGCGTTGCCCGTGCCGCAGGCGACGTCGAGGACGTCGTCGCCGTCACGCACCCCGACCCGCTCGACGATTCTCTCCCCGACCTCCCACACGAGCGGGGCGATGTCGGTGTAGTCGCCCGCCGCCCAGACCTCGCGCGCCCGCTGGCTCGGGCCGGCCACGTCGTCGCTCACGGCTGTTCCCCTCTCTCGACTCAGACGACCCTACGCCGTGCGGCGTGCCGCCGCTAGTCGTCCGCGGCGGCGCCGACCATGCGGTCGGCGAGCGACTCGAGCACGCGCGGGAGGTCGGCCTCGGTGATCAGCACCTGGCGCGCCTTCGAGCCCTCGTAGCCGGAGATCACCCCGCGCCGCTCCATCATGTCGATCAGGCGGCCCGCGCGCGTGTAGCCCACGCGCAGCCGTCGCTGAAGCATCGAGGTCGAGGCGGTGCCCATCTGGACCACGGTCGCGATCGCCTCCGGCAGGAGGTCGTCGGAGTCGGGGTCGAGGTCGCGCTCCGCCTGCTCCTCCTCGGACTCGACCGCCTCGAGCAGCTCCTCCTGCAGCTCGGGCTCACCCTGGCGGCGCCAGTGGTTCGTGAGCTTCTCGATCTCGTCCTCGCCGATGAACGCGCCCTGGATGCGGGCGGGCCGCGACTCGGAGGCGGGCCGGAAGAGCATGTCGCCCTGGCCGAGCAGCGACTCCGCGCCGTTCTGGTCGAGGATCACGCGCGAGTCGGTCTGCGAGGAGACGGCGAACGCGATGCGCGCGGGCACGTTCGCCTTGATCATGCCGGTGATGATGTCCGCGCTCGGGCGCTGGGTGGCGAGCAGCAGGTGGATGCCGACCGCGCGCGACTTCTGCGCCAGCCGGATGATCGAGTCCTCGACCTCGCCAGGGGCGACCATCATCAGGTCCGCCAGCTCGTCGATCACGCAGAGGATGTAAGGCAGCGCGCGCTCGCCCTTCGCGACGCGCTGCTTGTTGAGCTCCGCGAGGTTGCGCGTGCGCGCGAGCGACATGATCGAGTAGCGCTCCTCCATCTCGCGCACGAGGTTCGAGAGCACGTTCGCGGCGATGCGCGGGCTGGTCACGACGGGCGTGAGCAGGTGCGGGATCGACTCGTAGTGGTTGAGCTCGACCTGCTTGGGGTCGACGAGCACGAGCTTCACCTCGTTCGGCGTCGCGCGCAGCAGGATCGAGGAGAGCATCGCGTTCACGCAGCCGGACTTGCCCGAGCCGGTGGTGCCGGCCACGAGCACGTGCGGCTGCTTGGCGAGGTCGGTGCCGATCGCCTTGCCGGCGATGTCCTTGCCGAGCCAGACGGTGAGCGGAGACCAGCCCTTCGGCGCCTCCTGGTAGACGTCGCCGAGGTGCACCATCTTGCGCACCGGGTTGGGCACCTCCACGCCCACGGCCTGCTTGCCGGGGATCGGCGCGAGGATGCGCACGTCGGTCGCCGCGAGCGCGTAGGCGAGGTCGTCCTTCAGCTGGGAGACCTTCGACATCTTGATCCCGGGCGCGAGCCGCAGCTCGTAGCGTGTCACGTGCGGGCCGCTGACCGTCCCGACGAGCCGCGCCTCGACGCCGAAGTGGCCGAGCGCCTCGACGAGCTGGGCGGCCGTGCGCTCGAGCATCCCGCTGTCGAGCTTCGCGGAGCCGCTCGAGCGCTTGAGGAAGCTGGTGGGCGGCAGCGTGTACTCGAAGTCGTCGGCCTCCGTCACGCGCGAGCGCAGGCGGCCCTGCGGCGTGAGGTCCGCCTCCGAGTACTCGCGCGGCGCGGGCGGCGCCGGGGCGGCGGCGACGCCGTGCTCCTCGTCCGGCTCGACCTCGGCCTCGGGCTCCTCCTCGCCCTCCTCGGGGGCCTCGTCCTCGTCGAAGAGGTCCGGGTAGCGCTCGGCGCCGTCGAGCGCGGGGGCCTCGACGTGCGTCGCGCGCACCACCGGCTCGACCTCGGGCGGCCCGCCGAGCGGCTCCTCGGCCTCGTCGAGCTCCGGCGCGGGCTCGCGCCCCGTGACCGCCTCGGCCGGCTCGGGCGCGCGGGCGGGCCTGGGCCGCCCGGTGACGACCGCGGCGAACTCGCTCGTCGACTGGCGCACGCGCCTGGTCGTCGTGCCGATGCTCTCGCTCGTCGCGCGCACGATCCCCGCGACCGAGGCGCCGGTCAGGAGCAGCACGCCGACGAGCAGCAGGAACGTGAAGATGATGTCGGTCCCGAACTGCTGGAAGAGCGTCTTCGTCACCCAGTAGAGGACGTCGCCGACGAGGCCGCCGTGGTGGCGGAAGTAGGCCGGGTCGAGGAAGCCCTCCCGCGGCGGGCGGTCCGGCCCGAGGCCGAAGGAGCCGGCGGCGAGGCCGAGCATCAGCGCGGTCAGCAGGCAGGCGGCGCCCGCCTTCAACGGACGCACGGCCGGCAGCAGCTCGCGCAGGACGAGCACCGCGCCCGCCGCGAACAGCGCGATCGGCGCGAGGTAGGCGACGCCGCCGAACATGAAGACGAAGGCGTCGGCCAGCGCCTCCCCGACCTTGCCGCCGTCCCAGCCGAGGTAGAAGACCGAGGCGAAGAACACCCCCGCCGCGACGAGCCCGAGCCCGATCAGGTCGAGGTCCCGCTGGTCGAGCTCCGGCAGGCGGGGCAGCGCGAACGCGGAGCGCCTCGCGCGCGAGCGCGAGCGGGAACGGGCCTTCGCGGGCCTGCGGGTCTGGCGGCGGCTTGCCATCCTCAGCGTCCCTTCGTTCGACGCGGCCGCCGCGGACCCTCCCCGGGGGCTACGCTCCGGCGCGGCCGCGGTCGGCCGCGCGCGCTAAAGACACGCTAAAACGGCGGCACGCAGGCGCTCTCCCGCCCTACCCTTGTACGCGATGGCACAGAAGCCGCGCGTGCTCATCGTCGAGGACGACGCCGAGATCGGCGGCGCCCTGCTCCGCTCCCTGCGCCTCGAGGGCTACGACGCGCGCGTCGCCGAGGACGGCGTCGCGGCGCTCGAGGAGTCCGCGATCTTCGAGCCCGACGCGGTGGTGCTCGACCTCGGCCTCCCCCGCCTCGACGGCGTCGACGTCTGCCGCCGCCTGCGGGAGTCGAGCGACGTGCCGATCCTGATGCTCACGGCGCGCGACGCGCTCGAGTCGCGGGTCGAGGGCCTCGACTCGGGCGCCGACGACTACCTCGTCAAGCCGTTCGAGCGCGAGGAGCTGCTCGCCAGGCTGCGCGCGCTGCTGCGCCGCCGGCCGCCGCGCGGCAGCGCCTTCATGGTCGTCGGAGACCTGCGCCTCAACCCCGACACCCGGGAGGTCGCGCGGGGCGATCGCCCGATCGAGCTCACCTCGCGCGAGTTCGAGCTGCTCGAGTACCTGATGCGCAACGAGCGGCTCGTGGTGACCCGCGACGCGCTGCTCGAGAAGGTGTGGGGCTACCGAGTGCTGGTCGAGACCAACACCGTCGACGTGTTCGTGTCGAACCTGCGCCGCAAGCTCGAGGCGGGCGGCGAGCCGCGCATGCTGCACACGGTTCGCGGCGCCGGCTACGTGCTGCGCGCGCCATGAGCCGGCTCGCCACGCTGCCCGTCCGGTGGCGGCTCGCGATCACCTCGGCGGGGCTCACGTTCGCGATCCTGCTGCTGTTCGCAGTCGTGGTCGGCGTGTTCACGAGCAAGCGCCTGCACGGGAACTTCGACGACGAGCTCAAGCTCGCGGCGGCCGACATCGCCGAGCACGTCAACGTCTACCCCTACCAGGGCGCGATCGAGCTCGGCGAGTCGCCCGACCTGATCGACGCCGCGGCGACCGGGCACGCCGCGATCCGGATCGTGAGCCTCAACGGCGGCCCGATCTACTCGGTGCCCCAGCAGGCGCCCGACCTCGGCCCGCCCGCGGCGGGCACCCACGACGCATCCGGCTACCGCGTCGTGTCCCGGCCGATCTACTACCGCGGCTCGGACCAGCCGATCGCCTTCCTCCAGTACGCCCGCCCGCGGGAGAGCGTGGAGAACACGATCGACCGCATGCAGCTCTTCCTCGCGCTCGGCGTGGTGGGCGGCACGCTGCTCGCGCTGCTCGCCGGCCTGACCGTCGCCGAGCGCGCGATGGAGCCGATCGCCCGCCTCACGAGCACCGCCAAGCGGATCGCGCGCACGCGCGACCCCGCCGTGCGCATCCCCATCCCCGCGGCCGACGACGAGGTGGCGGACCTCGCCCGCACGCTCGACCAGATGCTGCGGGCGCTCGACGAGTCGCGCGCCGAGACCGAGGCGGCGCTCGCGCGCCAGCGCGAGTTCGTCGCCGACGCCTCGCACGAGCTGCGCACGCCGCTGACCAGCATCCTCACGAACCTCGAGCTGCTCGAGGACGAGCTCGAGGGCGAGCGGCGCGAGATCGCGCGCTCGGCGCTGCGCTCGTCGCGGCGCATGCGCGGCCTGGTGGCTGACCTGCTGCTGCTCGCGCGCGCCGACGCGGGCCAGCGCGCCGCGCGCCGCCCGACCGACCTCGCGCAGGTGGTCCGCGAGGCGGCGGTCGAGGTGGCGCCCGTGGCCCCGGACCACGAGCTGAGCGTGGACGCCCGCGACGCCGCGCTCGTCGAGGGCTCCCCCGACGAGCTCCACCGGCTCGTCCTCAACCTGCTCCACAACGCGACCGTGCACACGCCCGCGGGCACACAGGTGCGCGCGAGCGTGCAGCGACGGGACGGCACGGTCGTCCTGGAGGTGGCCGACGACGGCCCCGGCGTGCCCGAGGAGCTCGGCAAGCGCGTGTTCGAGCGCTTCGTGCGCGGCGAGGGCGACAGCGCGGCGTCCAGGCGGCGCGGCACGGGGCTCGGGCTCGCGATCGTCCAGGCGGTGGCGGAGGGCCACGGCGGCTCGGTCGAGCTCGCCGACTCCGAGCGCGGCGCCCGTTTCGTGGTGCGCCTCCCGGCCACGGAGGCGCCCGCGCCTCCCGGGGCCGAGGAGCGAGCCGTCGCCTCGGAGCCGGCGTAGGGCCGCCGCGCGGGCCTACACCTCGACGACGACCGGCAGCACCATCGGCCGCCGTCGCAGGCGCTCGTAGACGAACTTCGCGACGTCGTCGTGCAGGTGCGCCTGGAGCAGCGAGATCTCGCGCACCTCCTCGTCCGCCGACCGCGCGAGCGACTCCTCGACCGTGTCGCGGATCTCCTCGATCAGGCCGTCGGCGTCGTCGACGAACGGCACGCCGCGGAAGATGATCTCCGGCGGCGCGACCGAGCTGCCGTCCTGCTCGGAGATCGTCGCCACGACGATGAAGATGCCGTCGGCCGAGAGCATGCGCCGGTCGCGCAGCGCCACGTCCTCGATGTCGCCGACCTCCATGCCGTCGACGAAGATCACCCCGGCCTGCTCGGGCTCGCCGAGCCGGGCGCCGCGGCTGTCGATCTCGAGCGGCACGCCGTTCTCGCCGCGGAAGACGTTGCGCGGGTCGATCCCGAGCGTCTCCGCCAGCTCCGCGTGCATGCGCAGCCGCTTGAAGTCTCCGTGCGCCGGCATCACGTAGCGCGGCTGCGTGAGGTTGATCATCAGCTTGAGCTCCTCGGCGCAGCCGTGGCCGGTCGCGTGGATGGGCGCGTCGCGCGGAGTGATGACGTCGGCGCCGAGCTGGTAGATGCGGTCGATCGTCTCGTTCACCGCGCGCTCGTTGCCCGGGATGGGCGTCGCCGAGAAGACGACCGTGTCGCCGTCGTGGAGCGTGACGTGCGGGTGGTCGCCGTGGGCCATGCGCCGCAGCGCCGAGAGCGGCTCGCCCTGGCTGCCGGTGGAGATCACGACCAGCTTGTGGTCGGGGAAGTCCTCGACCTCGCGCGCCGACACGAGCATCCCCTCGGGGATGTGGATGTGCCCGAGCCGCTGGCCGATGTTCACGTTCTTGCGCATCGAGCGGCCCACCAGCGCGACCTTGCGCCCGAGGCTCGCCGCCGCGTCCACGACCTGCTGGACGCGGTGGATGTTCGACGCGAACGAGGTGACGACGATGCGCCCGTCGCAGCGCGCGAACGCCTCCTCGAGGTGCGGCCCGACGCTCGACTCCGACAGCGCCATGCCGGGCCGGTCGACGTTCGTCGAGTCGCCGAACAGCAGCAGCACCCCCTCGCGGCCGAGCTCCGCCAGCCGCGCGACGTCGGCCGGCTCGCCGTCGACCGGCGTCTGGTCGAACTTGTAGTCGCCGGTGATCAGGACGGTGCCGAGCTCGCACCTGAGCGCGTAGGCGAACGCGTCCGGGATCGAGTGCGCCATCTTCACGGCCTCGATCGCGAACGGTCCCGCCTCGACCTCCTCGCCCGGCTCGAGCTCGTAGAGCGGCACGTCGCCGAGGCGGTGCTCGTCGAGCTTCGAGCGCACCATCGCGACCGTGAGCGCGCCGCCGTAGATCTCGGGCAGCCCGTCCTCGCCGATCTCGCGCAGCAGGAACGGGAGCGCGCCGACGTGGTCCTCGTGCGCGTGGGTGAGCACGATCGCCTCGATGTCGGCCGCGCGCTCGCGCAGGTAGCTGAAGTCGGGCAGCACGAGGTCGATCCCGAGCTGGTCCGGGGTCGGGAACATCAGCCCGGTGTCGGCCACCACGATCCGGCCCTCGTACTCGAGGACCGTCATGTTCTTGCCGATCTCGCCGAGCCCGCCCAGGGGCAGGACGCGCAGGGTCCCGCTCAAACCGCGCTCAGGAGTCCGTGACGCTCGAGCGACCGCCGCACCACCGCGGCCTCCTCGTCGTCGACCTCGACGAGCGGCAGCCGCACGCCCCCCACTTCGAGCCCGAGCATGTTCAGGGCGGCCTTGACCGGGGCGGGGCTCGAGGTGACGAACATCGCGGCGTAGACGTCGCGCAGCGAGTCCTCGATCTCGCGGCGCCGATCGGGCTCGTCGATCATCCGGCGCATCTCGGGCCCGACGACGTGGGACGCCACGCAGATCCCTCCGGTGCCGCCCGCCTCGAGCACGTCGCAGAGCATGTCGTCGTTGCCCGCCAGGAGGTCGAGCCCCTCGATCGGCTCGAGGTTCTCGGCGCGCGCCTGCTTCACGGCGACCACGTTCTCGATCTCCGCGAGCTCGCGCAGGAGGTCGTTGGAGATGTCGATCACGGAGCGCTGCGGGATGTTGTAGACGATCACCGGGCGGTCCGTGGCGGCCGCGACCGCGCGGTAGTGGGCCTTGATGCCGCGCGGGCTCGGCTTGTTGTAGTACGGCGCCACGACGAGCACGCCGTCCACCCCCAGCTCGGTCGCGCGCTCGGTGAGCTCGACGCTGTGGCGCGTGTCGTTCGACCCGGTGCCCGCGATCACGGGCGCGCCGCCGGCCTCCGCCACGGCGATCTCCCAGACGCGCGCCATCTCCTCGTCGGTGAGCGTGGCGCTCTCGCCCGTGGTGCCGGTGACCACGAGCCCGTCGGAGCCGTTTTCGAGCAGGTGATGTACGAGTCGCGCCGTCGCGTCCTCGGCCAGGCGGCCGCGCGCGTCGAACGGCGTGACCATCGCCGTCAGGATGCCTCCGAAGGTCACGATTGGATTATCACACCACGCCTCCCGGAGAGGGCGCAAGGCCTGCCGCCGCCCCGATCGGCGCCCCGGTGCGAGCGCCGGCTGGACGTCCACGCCGCGATGCATAATTCCCTCGGGATCACGTTGGCGAGAGAGCGCGACTACAGCCACCGCACGGTGGCGCAGAAGCTGGGAGTCAAGCCGGACGAGCGCGTCGAGGTCGCGGGCGACGTCGGGCCGGCGCTGCGCCGCGAGGTCAAGGAGGCGCTCGGGCGGGGCTTCGTGAAGTCCGGCGAGCTCGACGGCGCGATCGTGATGGTCGAGTCGATCGAGGAGGCGGCGCTGGCGCTCGACCGCTACCGCTCGCGCATGCGCGACACGGGCTATCTGTGGATCGTCACGCGCAAGCGCGGGCACGAGCGCTACGTCAACCAGCTGCTGCTCGTGCCGCTCGCCAGGAAGATCGGCCTGATCGACAACAAGACGTGCTCGATCGACGAGGAGCGCTCGGGCATCCGCTTCGTCGTGCCCCGCGCGCTCAGGCAGGCGAACCGGTCAGCCGCTTGAGGCGGCTCGCCGCAGCGGTCGCGATCGCGCTCGTCGCGGCGGGCTGCGGCTCCTCGAAGCCCTCACCGGCCCCTCCGCAGGGCCCGCCCACGCTGCGCAACCACGGCAACGCGGCCGCCCGCGTGCAGCAGGTCGAGGCGGCGCGCGCGGGGATCGTGGCGGCCGGCGGCCTCTACGCGATCGCGCACCCGGCCGACGCGCGCCACCAGCTTGCGCTCGCCGGACGCGCCTACTCCCCCATGTCGCCGCTCGTGCGGGCCACGCACCCGGTGCTCGACCGGGAGATCCGCGCGGCGTTCGCGACGATCGACGAGCTGATCGCGCGCGGGGCGCGGCCCGCGGGCGTCGAGCTGCGGCTCGGCATGGTGCAGGGCCAGCTGCTCGAGGCGGCGCTCGACGCGACGAGCTCGCGCGCCGCGCGCAGCGACCCGACCGTCGACGCCGTCGCGCTCGACCGCTTCGTCGCGCAGCTCGACTCCTCGTACGCGCTCTCGGCCCGTCTCGGCGCGGCGCCGGAGGGCCGGCGCGCGTTCCAGACCGCCTACGGCCTGCTCGCGCGCTCGCAGTCCCTCTACCACTCGATCGCCGACGCGCTCGGGCCGCAGCGGAAGCGGGTCGGCAACGCGCTCGGAGGGATCGCGAAGAAGGCCTTCCCGCTGGGGGTGGCGCGCCCCGCCGGCCGGCCGAGGCCCGGCAAGGTCCACACGCGCGCGCTCAGGGTGCGGGCGGCGCTCGCCGAGCGCTTCGGGATCTAGGGTGCGGCCGCGCTAGAGCAGCGCCTCGAGCCCGACCGTCGGCGAGCGCTCGAGCGACGCCACCTTGCGCACCGCGAGCAGCACGCCGGGCATGAACGACTCGCGCGAGATCGAGTCGTGCCGGATCGAGAGCGTCTGGCCGAGGCCGCCGAAGACGACCTCCTGGTGCGCCACGAGGCCGGGCAGGCGCACGGAGTGGATCGGCTCGTGCGGGTTGCCGCCCGCCTCGCGGATCAGCTCCGCGGTGCGCTTGGCGGTACCCGAGGGCGCGTCGAGCTTGTGGTCGTGGTGGAGCTCCACGATCTCGCACTCGGGCATGTGCCGGGCGATCAGCTTCGACGCCTCCATCATCAGCACCGCGCCGATCGCGAAGTTCGGCGCGACGAAGAGGTTGGCGCTCCCCACCCCCTCGAGCTCGGAGAAGTCCGCGCCGGTCGTGCCCATCACGCAGTGCACGCCGGCCTCGAGGCACGCGCGCGCGTTCTCCACCGCGGTCTCGGGACGGCTGAAGTCCACCACCACGTCGGCGTCGCCGAGCACGTCGCGCAGGGGCACGCCGAGCTTCGGGTCGGCGCGGCCGACGAGCGCCATGTCCTCGGCGCGCTCGACCGCCTCGCAGACCGTCTGCCCCATGCGCCCCGCGGCGCCCGACACGGCTACGTTGATCACGGCGCGAACTCTAGGCGGCCGCGGCGAGCTGCGGGTTCACGGCCTCGAGCGCGCGCACGAAGATCGCCTCGTCGCCCCCCACCCCGGCCGCGGACATGCGCTCGGGCGCCCACAGCTCGCGCGCGAGCGCCTGGACGTCGTCGAGCGAGATCGCGTCGATGCGCGCGAGCGTCTCGTCGAGCGTGAGCACCGGCACGTCCATCAGCACGGAGGAGCCGAGCCGGTTCATCCGCGTGAGCGTCGACTCCATCGACAGCACGGTCCGGCCCTTCACGTTCTCCTTCGCCCGCTCGAGCTCCTCGGGCGTGATCGTCTCGTCCTGCAGCTTGTGCAGCTCGTCCCCGATCACCCGCAGCGCCTCGCCCACGCGGTCGGGCCGGGTGCCGACGTAGATCGCCACCTGGCCGGCGTCGAGGAACTGCGACGAGTACGAGTAGACGGAGTAGGCGAGCCCGCGCTTCTCACGGACCTCCTGGAACAGGCGCGAAGAGCTCGAGCCTCCGAGAATCGCGTCGAGCACGCGCAGCGCGAAGCGGCGCTCGTCGCCGCGGGCGAGCCCCGGGGCGCCGAGGCAGAGGTGGTACTGCTCGGTCTGCTTGGCGTGGAAGCTGGCGCGCGGAGCGTGCGTCTCGGCGGCCTGCGCGACGATGCGCCCCCCGTCGCGCGGCTCCACCTTCTCGCGCACCAGGTCGACGAGCCGGTCGTGGTCGAGCGCCCCGGCCGCCGCCACGACGAGGTTCGGCGCCGTGTAGCGCTCGTCGTGGTAGGCGGCGATCTCCGGCACCGGCACCGACGAGACCACCTCCGCGCGGCCGATGATCGGGCGTCCGAGCGGATGGTCGCCGAACACCGCGTTCGCGAGCACGTCGTGCACCTTGTCGGAGGGCTCGTCCTCGTACATGGCGATCTCCTCGATCACCACCTGGCGCTCGGAGTCGATGTCCGGATACGTGGGCCGCAGCACCATGTCGGACATCACGTCGAAGGCCAGCTCGAGGTGCCGGTCGAGGAAGCGCGAGTAGACGGAGGTCGTCTCCTTGCTCGTCCCCGCGTTGATCTCGGCGCCGATCCCGTCGAAGATCTGGTCGATCTCCGTCGAGCTGAAGCGGTCCGTGCCCTTGAACAGCAGGTGCTCGAGGAAGTGCGAGATGCCCGCCTGCTCCGGCGCCTCGTCGCGCGAGCCGACGCGCACCCAGAACCCGAGCGCGACCGACCTGACCGAGGGCACCGCCTCGGTCACGACCCGCACGCCGGACTCGAGCTCGGTCAGGCGGTGACGCCCCGCCTCGGCGAGGCCGGCCACTACGCGGCGGCCCCCCTGGGCCCGCAGGGCGCGCCGGGCGCGCGGGGCGCCCCGCGCACGAGCGGGCACGGACGCCGCCGGTCGCCGGCTCGCGTCCTCCCGGCGGCCACTAGCGGCGGTCCCTCCTGTGGTCCGCACGGTCCCGGCCGCCGCGCCCGCCGCGGCGGTCGCCGTTGCGGCGCTCGCCGCGCTCGCGGCGCTGGGCGCCGTCGCCGGTCCCGAGCTCGGCGAGCTCGGCGGGCGACTTGCCCTGGATCTCCGGGTCGTCGGCGAGGCGCAGCCCGATGCGCCCGCGCTCCTTGTCGACCTCCACGACCTTGACGCGCAGCTCGTCGCCGCGGCTCAGCACGTCCTCGACCGAGGCCGGGCGCTCGCCGGGCTTGATGTTCGAGATGTGCAGTAGGCCGTCGGTGCCCTTCGAGAGCTCGACGAACGCGCCGAAGGTGGTCGTCTTCACGACCTTGCCGGTGAACTCGTCGCCGACCTCGACCTCCTTGGTCATCGAGCGGATGCGCTCGACGAGTGCGTCGCCCTGCTCGCCCGTCTGGGCGTAGATCAGCACGGTGCCGTCGTCCTCGACGTCGATCTGGGCCTCGTACTCCTCGGAGAGCGTGCGGATCGTCTCCCCGCCCTTGCCGATGAGCATGCCGATCTTGTCGACGTCGATCTGGATCGAGGTGATGCGCGGCGCGAACTGCGAAAGCTGCTCGCGCGGGCGCTCGATCACCTGGGCCATCTTGTCGAGGATGAACTTGCGGCCGGCCTTCGCCTGCGCGAGCGCGTCGCGCAGGATGTCGAAGGTCACGCCCGAGATCTTGATGTCCATCTGGAGCGCGGTGATGCCCCGCTCCGTGCCGGCGACCTTGAAGTCCATGTCGCCGAGGTGGTCCTCCACGCCCGCGATGTCGGAGAGCACGATGTAGTCGTCGCCCTCTTTGATCAGGCCCATCGCGATGCCGGCCACTGGGCGCTTGATCGGCACGCCGGCGTCCATCAGCGAGAGGCTCGACCCGCACACCGACGCCATCGACGACGAGCCGTTCGACTCGAGGATGTCGGACACCACGCGGATCGTGTACGGGAACTCGTCCTGCGAGGGGACGACCGGCACGAGCGCCCGCTCTGCGAGCGCGCCGTGGCCGATGTCGCGCCGCTTGGGCGCCCCGAGGCGGCCCGCCTCGCCCACCGAGAACGGCGGGAAGTTGTAGTGGTGGAAGTAGCGCTTGGAGGTGAGCAGGCCGAGCGTGTCGAGCCGCATCTCCTCGCGCGTCGTGCCGAGCGCGACGACCGAGAGCGCCTGGGTCTGGCCGCGCGTGAAGAGGGCCGACCCGTGCGTGCGCGGGGCCACGCCGACCTCGATCGAGATCGGGCGGATCTCGTCCGCGGCGCGGCCGTCGGGCCGCTTCTTGTCGACCGCGATGCGGCGGCGGATGATCTCCTTCTCGAGCTTGTCGAACGCGAGCCGCACCGCCTGGCTGCGCTCGAGGTAGCCCTCGGACTCGGGCTCGCCGGCGAGCACCGCGAGCGCCTCCTGCTCGACCCGGTCCGTGGCCTCCTGGCGCTCGAGCTTGTCGGCCACCTGCGTCGCGTCGTCGAGCGCCGCGCCGAAGCGCTCCTTGAGCCGCTCGTAGGTCTCGCTGTCGACCTGCGGCTCCTCGACCTCCGCCTTCGGCTTGCCCGAGAGCCGCTGGAGCTCGCGCTGGATCTCGCAGAGGCGCTTGATCTCCCCGTGCGCGATGTCGAGCGCGTCGAGGATCTCCGCCTCGGAGACCTCGCGCGCGCCGGCCTCGACCATGAGGATGGCCTCCTCGGTGCCGGCCACGACGAGGTCGAGCGGGCTGTCGGGGATCCACGCCTCGTCGGGGTTGACGATGAAGCTGCCGTCCTCGTCCTGGCCGATGCGCACGGCGCCGACCGGCATCGGGAACGGGATGTCCGACACCATCAGGGCCGCGCTCGCGCCGTTCATCGCGAGGACGTCGTAGGGGTTGACGTGATCGACCGAGATCGGGATCGCGATCAGCTGCGTCTCGCGCCGCCAGCCCTTCGGGAAGAGGGGCCGCAGCGGGCGGTCGATCATGCGCGCGGTGAGGGTGCCCTTCTCGCCGGCGCGGCCCTCCCGCTTGAAGAAGCTGCCGGGGATCTTCCCGGCGGCGTACATCCGCTCCTCGACGTCGACCGTGAGCGGGAGGAAGTCCACGTCGCGGACGTTCCCCGCGGTGGCGGTGCAGAGGACGACGGTGTCCCCCGCCCGAACCACAACGGCGCCGCTCGCCTGCTTCGCGAGCTTCCCGGTCTCGATGGAGATCTCGGTCCCTCCGACCTCGACCGAGACACGGTGCGCCTGCGCGCCATACGCGCTTATGTCACTCATTCTTTTCCTTTCACGCCGCCTCCGGTTGGCGGCACAGACAACTTTCGCTCTCCTTGAAGAGTTGGGCGGAGGTTAGCAACGGGCGCCTCGGTCGCCCGCTGGTCCGCGCCCGCGCGGCGCGGCGGCCCGCCTCCCGCTAACCGCCCGCGCGTAGGCGCTCGATCAGCTCCGGCGCCGGGATGCCGGCGTACGCGCGGCCGTCGACGAACAGCGTGGGCGTCGTCATCACGCCCGCGCGGACGCCCGAGCGGAAGTCGCGCCGCACGCGCTCGAGCGTCGCGTCGGAGCGGCGGTCGCGCTCGAAGCGCTCGAGATCGAGCCCGAGCTCCTCGGCGCGGCGCCAGAGGTGCGGGTCGTCGAGATGGCCCTGGTCTGCGAACAGCGAGTCGTGCATCTCCCAGAAGCGGCCCTGCGAGCCGGCCGCCTCGGCGGCGCGGGCGAGCGCCTGGGCGCGCGGGTGCTTCGACGGAACCGGGAAGTGCCGGAAGACCCTTCGCACCGGGAGCTCGGCGAGCATGACGTCCGTGCGCGCGCAGTAGGGGCACTCGTAGTCGCCGTACTCGATGACGAGCGGGCCCGAGTCGCCGCGAACGTGGTCGTCCGGCCCCGGGGGCGGCGGCTCTGCGCTCGAGAGGCTCTCGGCCACCGGCGGCGGCCGCGCTGCTAGGCGGGCGCGGCCTCGAGCGCGTCGAAGATCAGGTTCACGCCCGGGATCTCGAGCGGGCTCGGCGAGACGTGCGACCAGCGCACGACGCCGTCCGGCCCGATCAGCACGAGCGCGCGCTTGGCCATGCCGTGCTCCTCGTCGTAGACGCCGAAGCTGCGCGCCACGGCGCCCTTCGGCTCGAAGTCCGCGAGCAGCGGGATCGTCACGCCCAGCTTCTCGCGGAACGCCTTGTGGGCGTAGACCGAGTCCACGGAGATGCCGTACATCTGGACCCCGCGCTCCTCGAGCTCGCCGAGCACCTCCTGGTACACGTTGAGCTGGTCGGTGCAGACGGGGCTGAAGTCGAGCGGGTAGAAGACGAGGACCGTCGTCTTCCCCTTCAGGTCGGCGAGCGTGACCTCGTTCCCGTCCTGATCCCGGAGCTTGAAGTCCGGGGCCGGCGTGCCAGGCTCGATCATCGCCGCAGCCCCAGCTCCCGGATCAACGAGCGGTAGCGGTCCAGGTCCTTGCGCTGGAGGTACTTGAGCAGCCGCCGGCGCTGGCCCACGAGCATCAGCAGGCCGCGGCGGGAGTGGTGGTCCTTCTTGTGCTCGCGGAGGTGCTCCGTGAGGTCGTTGATCCGGCGCGTGAGCAGAGCCACCTGGACCTCGGTGGAGCCGGTGTCGTTCTCGTCCTTGCCGAAGCGGCTGACGATGTCGCGCTTCTCTTCCTGGGTCAGTGTCACGGCGGGCTACGGTAGCAGAGCCGCGCGCGTCTGCTCGACGTCGCGGCGCATCTGCTCGACGAGCGCCTCGACGGAGTCGAAGCGCCGCTCACCGCGCAGCCTCCTGACGAACGCGATCCTGAGCGTCTGGCCGTAGAGGTCGCCGTCGAAGTCGAGCAGGTAGGCCTCGATCAGGAGCCCGCGTCCGGTCTCGAACGTCGGCCGCACGCCGACGTTGACGGCGGCCGGGTGGCCGTGCGCCCAGGCCGCGTAGACCCCGTGCCCCGGCGTCACGAAGCGGTCGTCGGGGACGACGTTGGCGGTCGGGACGCCGAGGGTGCGGCCGCGCTTGTCGCCGTGCACGACCTCGCCCTCCAGCAGGAAGGGGCCGCCGAGGAACTCGGCCGCCTTGTCGACCTCCCCCGCCGCAACGAGCCCGCGGATGTGGCTGGAGGAGATCGTCTCGCCCCCCACCTCGACCAGCGGGACGACGCGCGTCTCGAACGCGTCGTAGGAGCGGAGCAGGTCTGCGTCGCCGCGGGCGCCCTTGCCGAAGCGGAAGTTCTCGCCTATCGAGACCACCTCGGCGCCGAGCCGGCCGATCAGGATCTCCTCCACGAAGTTCTCCGCGGAGCGCTCGGAGAACTCCTTGTCGAACGGGATCACCACGAGCTCCTCCACCCCGAGCCCGGCGATCAGGTCGCGCTTGATCTCGAACGTGGAGATCAGCTTGGGCAGCGCCTCGGGGCGGGTGACCGCGAGCGGGTGGGGGTCGAAGGTGAGCACGGTGTCGCTGCCGCGGATCACCTCGCGGTGGCCGAGGTGCACGCCGTCGAAGGTGCCCACGGCGACCCTGCGCGGGCGCCGCTCCGCGTCCCAGAGAGATGTGACCTTCACGAGGGGAACACCACCACCGGCTTGAGCTGTCCAGCGCGCGGCTCCGCCACCGCGAGCAGCGCGCCCTCGCGCACCAGCCGCACGAAGCCCGCATCCGAGGCGCCGGGCACGGCGACCCCGTTCGACACCCGCCTCGCCTCGGCGGGGTCGAGCTCGCGGGCGGGCAGGAACGAGAGCGCATCGTAGAGCGGAACGATCCGCTCGGCGTCGGCGTCCTCGAGCCGGAACGGGCCGATGCGCGTGCGCTCGAGCTCCTCGCAGTAGGCGTCGCCGAGGTCCGCTACGAGCTGACGGACGTAGGTGCCCGCGGAGCACTCGACCTCGAGCCCGACGCGCTCGCCGTCGCGCCAGAGCAGCTCGAAGCGGTGGACGGTGACCGGCCGGGGCTCGGCCACCGCCTCCTCGCCGCGGCGCGCCTTCGCGTAGAGCCGCTCCCCGCCCACCTTCACGGCCGAGTAGGCGGGCGGGCGCTGCATCAGCTCGCCGGTCGGGAGCTCGAGCTCGTCCGGCACGCGCCCGGTGCGCTCGAGGCGGCCGTCGCGGTCGCCGGTGTCGGAGACCCAGCCGAGGCGCGCGACCGCGCGGTAGGTCTTGGGCAGCCCCATCAGGAAGCGCTGGGCGCGCGTGGCGGCGCCCACCAGCACGAGCAGGAGGCCGGTCGCGAAGGGGTCGAGCGTGCCGGCGTGGCCGACCTTCACCTTGCGCCCGAGCCGCTCGCGCAGGGTGCGGCGCACGCGCGCTACCACGTCATGCGAGGTCACGCCCGCGGGCTTCGGGTAGAGGACGACGCCGTTCGGCTCCATCGAGAGCCGCAGCCTAGTACCACGCCGGCGCTCGCTGCCGGCCTCCGGGAAGCCCGCCCTCGGGCTAGAGCTGCTCCGCCACCTCGCGGCGGAGCGACTCGACGAGCTCCTCGAGCGGCAGCTCGGTCGAGAAGCCGGCGGCCTGGCGGTGACCGCCGCCGCCGTGGTTGCGCGCGATGCGCGAGACGTCGACGCGCCCGTCCGCCGAGCGCAGGCTCACCTTGCGGACGCCCGCGCGGTCCTCGGACAGGAGCTCGCGCACGAGCGCGCCCACCGCCGTGCCCTCCACCGCGCGCACGTGGTCGACGATCCCCTCGGAATCGGTCTCGATCGAGTGCGTCTCCTCGTAGTCCTCGCGCGTGAGGTAGGTGAGCGTGAGCGCGCCCCCGTCGTAGCGCTGCACGCGCGAGAGGGCGCGGGCGAGGAGCTGGAGCCGGGCGAACGGGAGGCCCTCGTAGAGGCGCCGGTAGACGTCGTGCGGCGCGACGCCCGCCTCGAGCAGCTCGGCCGCCATGCGGTGCGCCTCGGGCGTCGTGTTCTGGTACATGAAGCGCCCGGTGTCGGTGACGAGCGCGACGTAGAGCGCGTCGGCGATCGGCGTCGTGATCTCGACGCCGAGCTCCCTCGCGATCCGGAAGACGATCTCCGCGGTGCACGAGGCGCGCGCGTCGACGAGGTTGACCGTGCCGAAGCGCGTGTTGTCGTGGTGGTGGTCGATGTTGACGATGTGGAGGCGCCCCTGCTGGAGGAAGTCCACCGGCATGCGGTCGATGTTGCCGCAGTCGAGGAACACCACCGTGCGCTCGTCGACGTCGTCGGGCGGGTGGTGGAGGACGCCCTCGAAGGGCATGTCGCGGTACTCCCAGGGCAGCGGGAACTCGTTCTCGGCCATGAACATCAGCACGTCCTTGCCGAGCAGCGTCAGGATCATGTGCGTCGCGAGCAGCGAGCCGAGCGCGTCCCCGTCGGGGTTCTCGTGCGTGGTCAGCAGGAGCTTGTCGGCCGCGCGCAGCTCGTCGACGACCTGGTCGAGCTCGGTGCCGACGCTCACCGCTCCTCCCCCTCGTCGAGCAGCTCCGCGATCCTCATGCCCCGGTCTATCGACTCGTCGTAGCGGAACTCGAGCGTCGGGGTCCGCTTCAGCCGCAGGCCCTCCCCCAACCTGCCCTGCAGGAAGCCGGCAGAGGAGCGCAGCCCCTCCAGGGCCGCGTCGCGCTCCGCGGGGCTACCGAGCACGCTCACGTAGACGCGGGCGTGCCGGAGGTCCGGGCTGGTGTCTACTGCGGTGACTGTCACGAAACCGATCCGAGGATCCTTGAGGTCGGCTGCTATGTGCGCCGACAAGACCTCCCGCAGGGCCTCGTTCACACGCCGCATCCGGCCGCCCGGCATCCTAGATCATCCCCCGGGCAGCCATGGCGCGCGCACTCCGTCCCGCGCCCGGAGAGCTCACCCGAGCACCTCCTGCGAGGACACTACGCCGCGGTCGAAGCGGACGCCGTCGGGGAACTGGGAGAGCACGTAGCGCTCGAGCTTGTCGGCCGCCTCCTCGACGCTGCGCGCGCTGCGGCCCACGAGCGCGGCAGAGACGGTGGCGCGCTGCCAGAGATCCTGGTGGTCGGTCTCGGCCACGCTCGCGCCGAAGCGATGCTGGAGCTGCGCCTTGAGGGACGAGAGCTCGCGCCGCTTGCCCTTCAGGCTTCCGGCGTCTGGGAAGTGCAGGTGGATCTCGACGAGGCAGAGGTAGCTCAACTAGAGCTCGCGCTCGACCTGGCGCGTCTCGTAGACCTCGAGCACGTCCTCTTCCTTGATGTCGTCGTAGCCGTCGAGCACGATGCCGCACTCGTAGCCGGCCTCGACCTCGCGCACGTCGTCCTGGAAGCGCCGCAGCGACGCGATGCGGCCGTCCCAGACGATCGTGCCGCCGCGCACCAGCCGCACGAGCGCCCCGCGGCGCACCACGCCCTCGCGCACGTACGAGCCGGCGATCGTGCCGACGCGCGAGGCGCGGAAGGTCTGGCGCACCTCGGCGGTGCCGATCGTCTGCTCGACCTCCTCGGGCTCGAGCAGGCCCTCCATCGCCTGGCGCAGGTCCTCGGTGACGCGGTAGATCACCGAGTAGGTGCGAATCTCGACGCCCTCGCGCTCGGCCACCTGGCGCGCGTCCTGGACGGGCCGCACGTTGAAGCCGATGATGATCGCGTCGGAGGCCGCCGCGAGCATCACGTCGGACTCGTTGATGCCGCCGACGCCGTCGCGGATCACGTTGACGCTCACCTCGTCGTGCGGCAGCTTGGCGATCTCGTCCTCGAGCGCCTCGAGCGAGCCGGCCACGTCGGCCTTGACGATCAGGTTGAGCTCCTTCAGCTCGCCCTTCTGGGCGCGCGCGAAGACGTCCTCGAGCGACAGCCGCACGCCCTGGCGGCGCGCGAGCGCCTCGGCCTTGAGCCGGTTGGCGCGCTCGCCCGCGAGCTGCCGCGCCCTGCGGTCGTTCTCGACCACGCGGAAGCGCTCGCCCGCCTCGGGCACGCCGTCGAAGCCGAGGATCTCGACCGGATCGCCGGGGCGCGCCTCCTTCACGCGCTCGCCGCGATGGTCGTGCATCGCGCGCACGCGCGCCCAGTGCGCGCCCGCGACGAGCGAGTCGCCCACGCGCAGCGTGCCGCGCTGGATCAGGAGCGTGACGACCGGGCCGCGGCCCGGGTCGAGGCGCGACTCGATCACGGTCCCCGAGGCCTCCGCGCTCGGGTTGGCGCGCAGCTCGGAGATCTCCGCCAGCGTCACGATGTTGTCGAGCAGCTCGTCGAGCCCCTCGCGCGTCTTCGCGGAGACGTCCGAGAACTCGATGTCGCCGCCCCAGTCGGCCGGAGTGAGGCCGCGCTGCGCGAGCTCGCCGCGCACGCGGTTGGGATCGGCCCCCTCCTTGTCGATCTTGTTGACGGCGATCATGATCGGCACGTCCGCCGCGCGCGCGTGGTCGATCGCCTCCTCGGTCTGCGGCATCACGCCGTCGTCGGCGGCGACCACGATCACCGCGATGTCGGTGACCGAGGCGCCGCGGGCGCGCATCGCCGTGAACGCCTGGTGGCCCGGGGTGTCGAGGAAGGTGATCTTGTGCCCGTCGTGGTCGACCTGGTAGGCGCCGATGTGCTGCGTGATGCCGCCGGCCTCGCCGGCCGCCACCTGCGTCTCGCGGATCGCGTCGAGCAGCGAGGTCTTGCCGTGGTCGACGTGGCCCATCACCGTCACGACCGGCGGGCGCTCGACGAGCTGCGCCTCGTCGTCCTCGACGATCGGCTCCTCGTCGACGTCCTCGGCGGCGCTGACGATCTCGACCTTCTTGCCGAACTCCTCGGCGAGCACGCCGATCGCATCGTCGGAGAGCGTCTGCGTGAGCGTCGCCATCTCGCCGAGCTGCATCAGCTTCTTGATGACCTCCGGGGCGCCGAGGCCGAGCGACTCGGCGACCTCCTTGACCGTCGCGCCCGACGGGATCTTGACCGCGGGCTCCTCCTGGACGACGGGCTCGTGCGGGGTCAGGTCGGGCTCGACCCAGGGCGTGCGGCGCCTGCGCCCGCGGCGGCGCGGAGGCTGCTGCTGGGCCGGCGGCCCCTGCTGACGGCGCGAGGCCTGCGAGTCGATCACGACGCGCCGGCGGCCGCCGCCGCCCGGCGCTCCCGGCGCGCCCCGCTGCGGGCGCGTCGGCCGCTGCGGCCGCTGGCCGCCCTGCGCGGGTCCTTCGGGGCGGCGCTGCGGCGCGCCCGCGCGCTGGGGCGCGGCGCCCTGCTGCGGCGCGCGACCGCCCTGCGGAGCCTGTCCCCGGGAGCCCTGAGCCTGCGCGGGCGCGGCGCCGCGCTGCGGCGAGGGCGCCTGGGCGCGCGCCGGCGCCGGGCGCTCGTCGGCGCCGGCTCCCGCGCCGTCTCCGGCGTCGCCACCGTCGAACGCGCGCGCGATGTCCCGCTCGTCGACGCTCGAGGCGGCCGCCTTCACGTCGAGGCCTGCCCGCTGGAGCACGGCGATGACCTCCTTCGAAGGCATGCCCCGCTCCTTGGCGATCTCGTGAACTCTCTTCTTTGCCATCTAGCTCCCGGTGCTGTCCAAGTCTATGACGTGTCCATCGACGCGCACAGGCCGCCTCAGGGCGCGCTGGAAGCCGCGGCGCTCGAGCGCCCGGCGCGCGCACTCGGGCGCAGGCGAGGGCGCCCCGGCGGCCCCGTCGGCCCGGCACAGGTAGGCGCCGCGTCCCGGGCGCGTCCCCGCGGGGTCGCGCTCCAGGACGCCTCCAGGGCCGGCCACGAAACGCACGAGCTCGGCCTTCGGGCGCGAGCGGCCGCAGCCCACGCAGCGCCTGTGCGGGACGCGGGCTATGAGGCGGCTTCCTCGGCGGGCTCCCCGGCCGCCGGCTGGTCGCTTGCCTCCGACTCGGCTGACGCCGCAGCTTCGGCCGGCGCCTCGGGCTCGGCCGGCGCGTCCTGCTCGGTCGCGGCCTCCGCCCTGCCGGTCGCGGCCACCTCGTCGGTGTCGGCGCTCGCGAGCGCCTGGTGCGCCGGGAGGCCGCAGTAGCGCGAGCCCGGCAGCGCCGCGTTCGGGCAGCGCTTGCCGTTGGCGAGCATCGCCGCGCAGCGCCCGGCGACCTCCTCCTCCTCGTAGCCCATCTCGGCCTCTTCCCGCGCGAACTCGGTCTCGGAGCGGATGTCGACCCGCCAGCCCGTGAGCCGGGCGGCGAGGCGGGCGTTCTGGCCCTCCTTGCCGATCGCCAGCGAGAGCTGGTCGTCCGGCACGATCACCGTCGCCTGCTTGTTCTCGTCGTCGACGAGCACCTCGCGCACGCGCGCCGGCGAGAGCGCCTTGGCGACGAAGCGGGCGGGCTCGTCGTTGTAGGGGATGATGTCGATCTTCTCGCCGCGCAACTCGGACACGACCATGCGCACGCGCGACCCGCGCGGGCCCACGCAGGCGCCGACCGGGTCCACGCCGCTCACGTGGGAGATCACGGCGATCTTCGAGCGGTAGCCGGGCTCGCGCGCCACGTTGGTGATCTCGACGAGGCCGTCGGCGATCTCGGGCACCTCGAGCTCGAACAGCTTGCGGATCAGCTCCGGCGAGCGACGCGAGACGATGATGCTCGGGCCCTTCGCCTGGGAGGACACGTCCGTGATTACGGCCTTGATGCGCTGGCCGTGGTCGTAGCGCTCGTTGTCGACCTGCTCGGACTTCGGCAGCAGCGCCTCGACGCGCTCGCGTAGCTGGACGAGGGTGTAGCGGGAGTCGGACTGCTGGACGATGCCGGTGATCAGCTCGCCGACGCGGTCCTGGTACTCCTCGAACATCATGTCGCGCTCCGCCTCGCGGATGCGCTGCAGAATCACCTGCTTCGCCGTCTGCGCGGCAATGCGCCCGAAGTCCTCGGGGGTGACGTCGCGTTCCTCGATCTGGTCGCTGTACTCGGCGAGCAGCTCGGGGTCGAGCTCCGGCTCCTCGGGCTGGCGCAGCTCCCCGGTCTCGGGGTCCACCGCCGCCTCCTCCTGCTCGACCTCCGCGAGCAGGCGCTGCTCGAGATCCTCGGGCACGATCAGCTCGTACACGCGGAAGTCCCCGGTGGCGCGATCCATGTCGACGCGCGCGTAGCGGGCCGCGCCCGGCGTCTTCTTGTAGGCCGAGAGCAGAGCGTCCTCGAGCGCGCTCATCAGGCGCTCGGAGGAGATGCCCTTCTCGCGCTCGAGAACGG
Organism: Thermoleophilaceae bacterium; assembly: GCA_019683805.1. Taxonomy (GTDB): domain Bacteria; phylum Actinomycetota; class Thermoleophilia; order Solirubrobacterales; family Thermoleophilaceae; genus JADGHQ01. Next base: position 10,624 of record JADGHQ010000001.1, on the reverse strand, counting down.
TCACGGCTTCGAGAATCTCCCTGCTCATAAGCTCAGCCCTCCAGCAGGTTGCTCTTGTCGATTTCGGTATAGGGGATCGTCACGACTCCCGCGTCGGCGGCGACGGTCACCTCCCGCTCGTCGGCCCCGACGAGCTCGCCGGTGAAGCTCCTGCGACCCCCGTGCTCGGCCTTGGTCCGCACGCGCGCGCGGCGGCCGAGGAAGCGCTGGAAGTGCTCGGGCTTGGTGAGCGGGCGCTCGGGCCCCGGGGAGGAGACCTCGAGCGAATAGTCGTTCAGCATCTCGCGCAGGTGATGCGTGACGCGCTCGCAGAGGGCGAGGTCCACCCCGTCGGGGTGGTCGATCACCAGACGGACCTTCTCGGCGGAGACCTGCTCGGCGAGCAGCACCTCGACGCCGGGCTCGCTGTCCCGGAGCCTCTGCTCTATTTCGGTCTGCACTGGGCGCATCGCTTGTTCCTCGATCAAGGCGAAAAAAAGGTGGGCCCGCGAAGCCCACCTCCAGGTGCGGCTCTGGGCCGCAGATGAAGATTCCTAGCGGCTCCGAGTATAGACGCGGGTGCGCGAGCCGTTCAGGCGCCGCGCTCCGCTCAGGCTTCGACCACGAGCGTGACCGGGCCGTCGTTTGAGAGCTCGACCGACATGCGCGCGCCGAAGCGCCCGCCCTGCGCGCCGAGCGCCGCCCGCACGCGCTCGTAGAGCGGCTCGGCTTGATCGGGGTCGGCCGCCTCCACGAAGCTCGGGCGGTTCCCCCTGCGCGTATCGCCGTAGAGGGTGAAGTTCGAGACGCAGAGGATCTCGCCCCCCACGTCGCGCACCGACAGGTTCATGCGCCCGTCGCCGTCCTCGAACACGCGCAGCGCCGCCAGCCTGCGCGCGAGCCTGTCCGCCTGCTCGGCGGTGTCGCCCGCGCGCACGCCGAGCAGCACGAGCAGGCCGCGGCCGATCTCCCCCACGACCTCGCCCTCGACGCTCACCCGCGCCGAGCTGACGCGCTGCACGACGGCTCTCATGCGGCGGCCAGGCTAGCGTGCCCTAGAGTCCTCGGCGTGGCAGCCATCGACCTCGTCGACGCCTACGTCGCGGCGCTCCCGGGCGACACGCGCCGGGTCGCCCGCGGCGAGTGGGGCATCACCGTCGGGCCCGAGCAGGCGGGCGGGCGGCCGCTCGACGTGGGGGTGCGGCTGGCCGACGGCCTGCTCTCGGCCCAGGCCTTCGCGACTCCCGCCCGGGAGGACGTCAACCCGTGGACGCTCCTGCACTGGAACCGCGGCACCCGCCACGTCCGCTTCGCCTGCACCCGCGCCGGCGACATCTGGGTGCACGGCGACCTGCCGGTCGCCGCGGTCGACGAGCGCGCTGTCGACCGCCTGCTAGGGCTGGTCGTGGAGGCGGCGATCGCGGTGCGCGAGTACGTCGCCGCGAAGGACGCGGCCCCGCAGCCCGAGCGCGACGGCTGGCTGCCCGCCGGCTAGATGCGGCGGCGCCGGCCCACGAGCACGCCGACGAGGAACGCGATCCCGAGCGCCGGCAGCAGCGCGCGCGGGTCGCGCATGCGCTCGGCGGCTACGCCCGAGGCGAGCCGCAGCACGTCGAGCCCCTCGGCCGCGCCCTCGGTCCCGGCCTCGGCCTCCGCCGGCCCGCCGGCGGCGGCCCGCGCCTCGCCGCCGGGCGCCGGCGCCTCCTCCCCGGCCTCCCTCGACAGCATCGCCGCGAGGTTCGCGGCGAACTGCTCGACGATGCGCGCCGAGACGTCCTGGATCACGCCCTGGCCCATCGCGGCGGCCTTGCCGCTGAGCTGCAGCCCGGTCGCGATCTGCCCGTGCGTACCGGCGCCGTCGCCCGAGAGGCTCATCCGCACGTGCGCGCTCGCCGTCCCCTGGCCGCGCGCCTCCCTCGCCCTGGCGCGCATCACCGCGGCGTGGCCCTCCGGGTCCTTCTCCACGATCTCGACCTCGCCCCGGTACTGCATCGACATCGGGCCGACCTTGACCTCGATACCGACCTCGTAGGAGTCCTCGCCCGTACGCGCCAGCACCCGCGCCCCGGGCACGCACGGCGCGACCCGCTCCAGGTCGAGCAGCGCGCCGTACACCTCGTCGATCGGCGCCGCCACGTCGAACTCGTTGCTGAACTCCATCGCTGCTCCTCTCACTCGATGCGGGCGGCCGCGATCGCGTCGACTACGGCGTCGAGCGCGTCGAGGCTGTGCCCGCTCAGCAGGACGTCGCAGTGCGGGAGCGCAGCCGCCATCCCGCCCGCGAGCGGCGCGAAGTCGGGCGCGGCCGCGCGCGGGTTGACCCAGACGATCCGCCAGGCCAGCCGGCGCATGCGCTCCATCTCCCGGCCCACGGCCGCGGGGTCGCCGCTCTCCCAGCCATCCGAGACGATCGCGACCACCGCTCCGCGCGCCATGCCACGGCGCCCGTAGCGGTCGAGGAACTCCGCGAGCGCCGCCGCGAGGCGGGTGCCGCCGGACCAGTCGGGCGCGCTCTCGGCGGCGCGGCACAGCGCCTCGGCCTGGCTGCCCGTCCGCAGGGCGCGCGTGACCCGCGTGAGGCGCGTCGAGAACACGAACGCCTCCGCGCCCGCGCCGCGCACGGCGCTCTCGGCGAGCTGCAGGAACGCGCGCGCGTACGGCTCCATCGAGCCCGACACGTCGCAGATCACGACGAGCCTGCGCCTGCGCGTGCGGCGCGTGCGCCTGGCCTGGCGCACGGGGTCCCCGCCCGTGCGCAGGCTGCGCCGGATCGTGCGGCGCAGGTCGAGCCGGCGCCCGTGCCTGGCCCCACGGGAGCGCCGCACGCGCCGCTCCGGCGTCGCCACGCGCAGGCGCAGCATCAGGCGGCGCACCGCGGCGAGCTCTTCCTCCTCCAGCTCGTCGAAGCTCCTGGCCGAGAGCACCTCGCGCGCGCTCGCCGCGGCGAGCACGGCCTCCGCCGAGGCCGCCTCCGCGCCGGCCGCGGACGCGCCCGGCGAGCCGCGCAGGCGGCCGGGCGCTGAGCTTGGCGCCTCGCGTGCGCCGGGCAAGGGCGCCACGGCTCCCGGATCGCCCGCCCGGGCGGGCGGCGGCGCCGCGCGCTCGCCGCGGGACTCGGCCGGGTCGAGAAGCCCGCCGAAGACGCCCGCGAAGACGCGGTCGTAGGCCTCGGCCGACTCGCGCGAGGACGCGAACGTGGCGCGGCCCGCCCAGTAGACGCGCGAGCGGTCGAGCGGGGCGAGCAGCGCGAGGGCCTCGGCGAAGCGCGCGCAACGACCCGGGGTGACCGGCACGCCGGCGGCGCGCAGCATGCGCCCGAAGGCGACCGCCACGACCGGCAGGTCGAGCGCCTCAGGCACGCCGCCCCCTCGCGCCCACGAGCCAGTCGAGCCCGCGCTCGCGCACGAGCTCCTGGTCCTCGCGGTACTTGAGCACCGAGCCGAGCGTGCGGCCCGCGGCCGCCGCGTCGAGCTCGTCGGCGCCGAGCAGCTCGAGCGCGGCCACCCAGTCGATCGCCTCCGCGATGCCCGGCGGCTTCTGCACCTCGATCGCGCGCAGCCGCTGCAGCGCGCCGGCCACCTCCAGCGCGAGCCGCCGGGAGCTGCTCGGCACCCTCCGCCTGACGATCTCGACCTCGCGCTCGGGCGCGGGATAGTCGATCCAGTGGTACAGGCAGCGGCGCTTGAGCGCGTCGTGCAGATCGCGCGTGCGGTTCGAGGTGAGCACGACCGCGGGCGGCAGCCGCGCGCGGATCGTGCCGATCTCGGGGATCGTCACCGCCGCCTCGGCGAGCAGCTCGAACAGGAAGGCCTCGAAGTCGTCGTCGGCGCGGTCGAGCTCGTCGATCAGGAGCACGGCGGGGCGCGGGCCGGGGTGCTCGATCGCCCGCAGCAGCGGCCGCCGGATCAGGTAGTCGGCCGAGAACAGCTCTCCCTCGGAGAGCTCGCGCCGGCGCGCCTCGGCCAGGCGGATGGCGAGCAGCTGGCGCGGGTAGTGCCACTCGTACAGCGCCTCGGCGGCGTCGATCCCCTCGTAGCACTGGAGTCGGATCAGCGGGGTGTCGAGCGCCAGCGCGAGCGCCTTGGCCGCCTCGGTCTTGCCGACGCCGGCCTCGCCCTCGAGCAGCAGCGGCTGGGGCAGCCGCAGGCTGAGGAACATCGCGGTCGCGAGCCCCTCGTCGGCCAGGTAGTCGGCCTCGTCGAGCCGCCGCGCGAGCGTGTCGACGTCGGGTACCGCCTCGAGCACGGCGGCCGCCGCGCCCGTGCGCGCCGGCGCGCTCACCGCCGCGCGCCCGCGGCGGCCGGCGCGGGAAGGCGGCTCTCGGCGAGCGCCCGCTCGTAGTCCTCCCAGGTGTCGACGTCGCGCGGCACGCGCCCCTCGACGCGCACCTCGCGCACCTCGGCGGCGCGGCGGTCGAGCAGCTTCCACACGCCCTTGTCGCCGTGCAGCGCGGCGAGGTCGCCGAGCACCTCGCGGCCGAGCGCGAGCGGGTGGCCGCGCCGGTCGTCGTAGCGGCAGACCGCGAGCGGGGCGTCGCCGCGCCCCGAGAGCAGGGCGCGCACCTGCGTGGGGCCCACGCCCGGCTGATCGCCCAGCATCAGGACGAGCACCTCGCAGCGCTCGTCGAGCGCGCCGAGGGCAGCGGCGATCGAGGACGAGCAGCCGCTCCCGTAGGACGGGTTGACGACCACCTCGGCGCCCGCGAGGTCGACCCGCTCGCGCACCTGCTCGGCCGAGCCGCCGAGCGCGACCAGGAGCTGGTCGAAGCCGCACCGGCGCGCGCCCGCGACCACGTGGCCGAGCAGCGTGCCCGCGCCGAAGGGAAGGAGCTGCTTGGGCCGACCGAGCCTGACCGAGCCGCCGGCGGCGAGCACGAGCCCGGTCACGAACGGCCTAGCGCCCGGCCGCGACATACCGGCTCGGATCCTGCTCGAACGCCCGCAGGCAGCCCTCGCGACAGAACCACACCCGCCGCCCCTCGTGCTCGAGCGACGGCGTCGCGTCCGACACGGCGACCGTCATCCCGCAGACCGGGTCCACTGCCTGCTGCGGGACGTCGGGCGCGGACGCCGCGCGCGGCTCGGGCGGTGCCGCGGATCGCCGCATCGAGATCGCCTCGGCGAGGATCGCGATCGCGATCTCCTCAGGGGTGCGCGCGCCGATCTCGAGCCCGGCGGGCGTGCGCAGCCGCCCGAGCGCCTCGGCCGGCACCCCCCGCGCGCGCAGCTCCTCGCGCACCGCGGCGCCGCGCCGGCGGCTCGCGACGAGCCCGACGTAGGGCACCCCCGCGCGCAGCGCGTCGGCGAGCGCCTGCTCCTCGCCGCGCCCGTGCGAGGCCACGACCACGGCGGCGTCGTCCGGGTCGGGGGCCGGCTCGGGAGCACCCGCGCTCAGGTCCACGTCGAAGCCCGCGCCACGGCCGAGCTCCGCGAGGGCGAAGCCGATCGGCGTCTCCCCGACCACCGCGATGCGCGGCGGGGGCAGTCGCGGCTCGAGGAAGATCTCGAGCGCGCCGCCAGAGAGGCAGGGGTTCGACACCTCGACGGCCCCCTCCGCCGGCGCGCCCTCGGCCCCCTCCGGCAGGATCCGCAGGAGCACCGGCTCGCCGGTCTCGAGCACGCTCAGCGCCTGCAGCCGCACGGACGACTCGGCGCACGCGCCGCCCACGAAGCCCTCGATCGCGCCGTCCGCGAGCACGATCGCCGAGTCGCCCGGGCGGACGCTCGTGGGGCGCTGGGCGCGCACGACCGTCGCCACCGCGAACGGCACGCGCCCGGCCGCGAGCGCGTCTGCCCGCGCCGCGAGCTCCGGCTTCATCATGCGGGCGGCTCCGTGTGGCCCTGCATCGCCGCCCACACGCGCGCGGGCGTGAGCGGCATGTCGACGTGCCGGACGCCGAAGGGCTCGAGTGCGTCGATCACCGCGTTGACGATCGCGGGCGGCGAGCCCACGGTCGGCGACTCGCCCACGCCCTTGGCGCCGATCGGGTGGTGGGGCGAGGGCGTGACCGTCGCGCCGAGCTCGAAGTTCGGCACCTCCTTCGCGGTCGGGATCAGGTAGTCCATGAACGACCCGTTGAGGCAGTTGCCGTCCTCGTCGAAGGCGATCAGCTCCATCAACGCGATGCCGACGCCCTCCGCGAGCCCGCCGTGGATCTGGCCCTCGACGATCATCGGGTTGATGCGCGTGCCGCAGTCGTCGACCGCGACGAAGCGGCGCACCTTCACCTGGCCCGTGCCCGGGTCGACGTCCACCACGCAGACGTACGCGCCGAACGGGAAGGTGAGGTTCGAGGGGTTGTAGACGGTCTGCGCCTCGAGCCCGCCCTCGACGCCCTCGGGCAGCTCGACGGTGCCGTGCGCGCCCATCGCGATCTCCTGGATCGTCTTGCCCTGCTCGGGATCGCCCTTCACGTACCAGCGGCCCTTCTCCCACTCGAGGTCGGCCGGCGACGCCTCGAGCATCGCCGCGGCGATCAGCCGCGCCTTCTCGCGCACCTTGCGCGCCACCACGGCCGCCGCGGCGCCGGAGACGGGCGTCGAGCGACTGCCGTAGGTGCCGAGCCCGAACGGCGTCTCGTCGGTGTCGCCGTGCACGACCTGCACGTCCTCGGCCGGGATGCCGAGCTCCTCGGCGACGATCTGGGCGAACGTCGTCTCGTGGCCCTGGCCCTGGGTCTGCACGCTGATCCCTAGCACCGCCTTGCCGGTGGGATGCACGCGCAGGTCCGCTCCGTCCGCCATGCCGAGGCCGACGATGTCCATGTCCCTGCGCGGCCCCGCTCCGACCGTCTCGGTGAAGAACGACACGCCGATACCCATCAGCTCGCCGCGCTCGCGCCGCTCGCCCTGCTCCTCGCGCAGCCGGTCGTAGCCCGCCATCTCGAGCGCCATGCGCAGCGCGGGCTCGTAATCGCCCGAGTCGTACACCCAGCCGGTCTTCGACCGGTAGGGGAACTGCTCGGGGCGGATGAGGTTCCTCATCCGCAGCTCGGCCGGATCGACGCCGAGCTCGTCGGCGAGGACGTCGACCATCCGCTCGATCGCGTACGCGGCCTCGGTGACGCGGAACGAGCAGCGGTAGGCGACGCCGCCCGGCGCCTTGTTCGTGTACACGCCGGTGACGCGGCAGTGCGCGGCCTCGAGGTCGTAAGAGCCCGTGAAGATGTGGAAGAAGCCGGCCGGGTACTTGCTCGGCTGCGCAGTCGCGTTGAAGGCGCCGTGGTCGGCGAGCACGCGCACGCGCACCGCCTGGATCTTCCCGTCCCGCGTCGCCGCGATCTCCCCGCGCATGACGTAGTCGCGCGCGAAGGCGGTGCTCGTGAGGTTCTCGGTGCGGTCCTCCATCCACTTGACGGGGCGGCCCGTGACGATCGACGTCACCACCGAGCAGACGTAGCCCGGGTAGATGCCGACCTTGTTGCCGAAGCCGCCGCCGATGTCGGGCGAGATCACGCGGATCTTGTGCTCGGGCAGGCCCGCCACGAGCGCGTAGAGCGTGCGGTGCGCGTGCGGCGCCTGCGTCGTGCACCAGAGCGTGAGCTTGCCCTCGACCGCGTCGAAGTCGGCGACGCAGCCGCAGGTCTCCATCGGCGCCGGGTGGATGCGCGGGTAGATCATGTCCTGCGCCACGACCACCTCGGCCCGCTCGAACACCGCGTCGGTCGCGTCGCGGTCCCCCGCCTCCCAGTCGAAGATGTGGTTGTCGGACTTGCCCTCGATGTCCTCGCGGATCACGGGCGCGTCCGGGTCGAGCGCCTTGCGCGGATCCACCACCGCGGGCAGCGGCTCGTACTCCACGTCGATCAGCTCGAGCGCGTCACGCGCCGAGTAGTGGTCGTCGGCGACGACGAACGCCACCTCCTGCCCCTGGAAGCAGACCTTGTCGAGCGCCAGCACGGCCTGCACGTCAGCCGAGAGGGTCGGCGCCCAGGCGAGCTTCTGCGCCTCGAGGTCCCTGCCGGTGATGACCGCGTGGACCTTCGGGTGCTGCAGCGCCGCCGAGGTGTCGATCGAGAGGATCCGGGCGTGGGCGAGGGGGCTGCGAAGGACCGCCCCGTGCAGCATCCCCGGCAGGGAGACGTCGTCGACGTAGCGCCCCTTGCCGCGGACGAACCGCGGGTCCTCCTTGCGCTTCATCCGGCCGTAGCCCAGGACCGGCTGCTCTGCGGTGGCCATGGCTCTCCTAGCTCGCGCTCGCGGCGGTCGCGGCGGCTCCGGCGGGATGCTCGGCCGCCCAGCGGACCGCCTTGACGATGTTCACGTACCCGGTGCAGCGGCAGATCTGGCCGGAGATCGCCTCGCGGATCTCCTCCTCCGTGGGGTCGGGGTTGCGGTCGAGCAGCGCGCGTGCCGTCATCACCATCCCGGGCGTGCAGAAGCCGCACTGGAGGCCGTGCTCCTCGATGAAGCCCTGCTGCACGGGATCGAGCTCGCCGGCGCGCTCCAGGCCCTCGATAGTGCGGACCTCGTGCCCGCCGGCCATCGCGGCGAGCACGGTGCACGACTTCACGGGCTCGCCGTCCATCAGCACGGTGCACGCGCCGCAGTTGCTCGTGTCGCAACCCCAGTGCGTGCCGGTGAGCGAGAGCGTCTCGCGCAGGAAGTGCACGAGCAGCATGCGCGGCTCGATCTCCCGCGTGACCTCGTCGCCGTTGACGGTCAGGGTCACCTGCACGGCTTCCTCCTATCCCAGCGCCCGCGCGACCGCGCGGCGCAGAGCGCGGCGGGTCAGCTCGCCCGCCAGGTGTCGCTTGTACTCCACGGGCCCCCGCTGGTCCGCGGCCGGCGAGCAGTCCGCGGCGGCGAGGTCCGCGGCCGCGTCGAACAGCTCCTCCGACGGCCGCTCGCCGCGCAGCACCTCCTCGGCGCGGGCGCAGTGGACTGCGCTCGAGCCGACGGCGGCGAGGCCCACGCCCACGTCGGCGATCGCGCCGTCGCTCATCCACACGCACACGCCGGCGGCCGCGACCGCCCAGTCGCCGGTGCGCCGCTCGACCTTCTCGTACGCGCTGCCGGCGGCCTCGCGCAACGGCAGGCGTATCTCGGCGAGGATCTCGCTCGGGCCGACCGCCGTCTCGTAGGGCCCGCGGTGGAAGTCCGCCATCTCGACGACGCGCTCGCCCCCCAGGCCGCGGATCACGAGGCGCGCGTGCGCCGCCGCGCAGGCCGCGGAGAGGTCCTCGGAGGGGTCGGCCTGGCAGAGCGCCCCGCCGATCGTGCCGCGGTTGCGCACTAGCGGGTCGGCGATCACGCGCTCGGCGTCGTGGAAGATCGGGAAGCGCCGGCCGAGCAGCTCCGACTCGAGCAGCTCGCGGTGGCGGGCGAGCGCGCCGATGCGCAGCTCGCCGGCCTCCTCGCGGATGTAGTCGAGCTCGTGGAGGTCGTTGATGTCCACGAGGTGCTCGGGCGCCGCCAGCCGCAGCTTCATCATCGGCAGCAGGCTGTGCCCTCCGGCGATCAGGCGTGCCTCGGGCCCGAGGCGCTCGAGCAGGGAGAGCGCGTGCTCGACGCTCGTCGCCCGCTCGTAGTCGAACGGAGCCGGAACCTGCACGAGTCCTCCTTCGCGTAGCAGACGTCCTCGTGCTTTTCGCAACGTTCCCACCGTCCGGCGCGGCGGTCAAGCCGCTCTTAAGCGATCGCTTAAGAACGTGGTCGGCGAGCGCGCGGCGGGCTAGTGTCGTGGAACACAAGGTCTTCGGCCGATGACGTTCGCCCAGCTCCAAGCCTTCACGGCGGTGGCTCGGCTCGGCTCCGTCAAGGCAGCCGCGCGGGCGCTCGGGGTGAGCGAGCCGGCCGTCTCGGCCGCCGTGTCCGCGCTGCGGCGCGACTTCGGCGACGAGCTCTTCCGCCGTGACGGCCGCGGCGTGACGCTCACGCCCGGCGGCACGCGGCTCGCGAGCGCCGCCTCCGAGATCCTCGGCCTCGCGGAGCGGGCGAGACGCTCGGTGGGCGAGAGCGCCGGGGCGACCCCGCTGCTGAACGTGAGCGTCACCAACGCGGTGTCGGAGCTCGTCGCCTCGCCGCTGCTCGACGCCTTCACGCGGCGCGTGCAGAACGTCGAGCTCAACCTGCAGGTGGCGCCCGGCCCCGCATTCGCGGACCTGCTCGAGGACCGGCTCGCCGACGTGACGCTCGGCCCGGGGGTCGGCGGCAGCGCGGCGGTGGGCATCGAGTCGGTGCCGTTCCTGCGCTACCGGATGGTGATCGTGGCGGCGCCGGGGCACCGGCTGGCGCGCCGCCGCGACATCGCCCCGGCCGAGCTCGCCGGGGAGCGCTGGCTGGTCGGGCCGTCGGGCGCCGGGCCCGAGACCGCCGTCGGCGGCTTCCTCGGGCGGCGCCGCCTCGCCCCCGACGAGGTGATCGCCTTCTCGACCTACGCGGCGGCGGCCGCCGCGGCCGCCGGCGGGCACGGCGTCACGCTCGCGATCGCGCACACGGTCCTCGACGACCTGAGGCGCGGGACGCTCGCCCGGCTCGACGTGCGCGGCACGCCGCTCGAGCGCCTCTGGCACGCGAGCGCGCTGCGCGCGGACCGCCGCCCGCCGGCGGCGGCGGCGCTGCTGCGGTTCGTCACGAGCCCGGACGCCACGCAGGCGATCCTCGCCCGGCGGGGAGGCGTGCCCGCCGGCCGCTTCCGCTCGCCG
>JADGHQ010000134.1 GCA_019683805.1 Thermoleophilaceae bacterium | reverse complement strand
GGTGTCCGCCATCCGCGCTCTGGCGTCCGACCTTCGCGGCGCCAGGATCCTCGAGGTCAGCTCGACCGCGACCGGCGGCGGGGTTGCCGAGCTGCTCTCCTCGCTCGTTCCGCTCGAGCGCGACCTCGGGCTCGACGTGCAGTGGGACGTCATCCCGGGGGACGCGGCCTTCTTCGAGTTCACCAAGGCGCTGCACAACGGCCTCCAGGGCATGCCGGTGGAGATTGCGCCCGAGGATCGGGAGGAGTACCTGCGCCACAACGCCGGCTACGCCGAGTCGCTCGGGAACGACTGGGACGCGGTGATCGTTCACGACCCGCAACCCGCGGCGATGCGATCGCTCGTGAGCGGACCTGACCGGACACGGTGGGTCTGGCGCTGCCACATCGACTCCTCGACCCCATACCCAGCGGCCTGGGAGTTCCTCCGCCCCTATGTCGAGCAGTACGACCGCGCCGTCTTCACCCTCCCGCAGTTCGTACCCGGCGACCTGTCGGTTCCGGTCACCTTCATCGCGCCGGCGATCGATCCGCTGAGCTCGAAGAACCGCGAGCTGCCCGGATACCTCTCGCGAGAGACCGTCGCCGAGCTCGGGATCGACATCGCCCGCCCCCTGATGATCCAGGTCTCCCGCTTCGACCCGTGGAAGGACCCGCTCGGCGTGGTCGAGGTCTGGCGAAGAGCACGCGAGGTGTTCGGCGAGCTCCAGCTCGCGCTCGTCGGCGCGATGGCCGGCGACGACCCCGAGGGGTGGCGGATCTGCAGAGAGCTCGAGGGCGAGGTGTCCGGCGAGCCGGACTGCTTCCTGCTCACCAACCACATGGGCGTCAACGCGCACGAGGTCAACGCGCTCCAGCGCGTGGCAGATGTCGCGGTTCAGAAGAGCGTCCGTGAAGGCTTCGGCCTGGTCGTGTCCGAGACTCTGTGGAAGGGCACGGCGATGATCGCCGGGCGGGCGGGCGGCATCCCCACTCAGCTCGAGGACGGTGTGAGCGGCCGGCTGGCCACCGAGGTCGACGAGTTCGCCGCGGCGGCCTGCGATCTGCTAGAGCATCCGAGCCTCGCGCGCGAGCTCGGCGCGGCAGGCAGGCGTCGCGTGCAGGAGGGCTTCTTGATCACGCGGCTGCTGCACGACGAGCTCGCCCTCCTGGCCGACCAGCTGGCCACGGGGTAGGGGTGTCGGAGCCTCGAAGGGAGCGAGGCCCGGAGCTGACCGGCTAGGAAGGGCCTCGGCGCGAGCGGCGCACGCGGGCGCGATCCTGCAGCGCCCGCAGTCGGCCGGTGTGCTCGGCCGGGAGGGCGCGGCGCAGCCCTTGGCGGAGCCGCCGTCCCGCGACCGCGGGCGCGACCGCCCCCACGGCGCGGGGCAGCCGCCGGCTGACGGGTACGAGCCGATACCACGCGACGGGATCGTTTCCGTCGGCGAACGCGCGCTTGTACTCGAGCGAGCCCCATCCCATGTCGAGCCGCCGCTCGCGCCGAGCCCAGCAGTCGCGCAGCTTGTGGACGGTGGCGAGCTGCACGGGCGCGTAGCGCTTGAACCGCTCGTCCCAGCCCGTGTTCACGCCGACGACCTCCCCGCCGGCGACGATCGACAGGTCGGCGCAGACAGGCTCGCCGTCCAGCTCCGCGAGCCAGAGGCGGAAGCGTCCGTCACCGAGCGAGGCGGCCAGCTCGCCGAGGAGCGCGGGGAGCCGCGGTCCGAGCGCGAGCAGTCGTGAGTCGCCGCGCCCGGCCCAGCGGGCCTCGTGCAGCCGTACGAACGTGGCGATGTCAGCGGCCGTCCGGTCAGGGGTGCTCAGGCGGAAGACACCTTCGTCGCGTTCGAAGGCCCGCGAGCGTCTCCGAACCGCCTTGCGAAACTGCGCCCCCCGGCCGGCGAGCCAGGCGTCGAAGGAGCCGTCGAGCACGACCGTCGCGGTCGGCTCGAGCCCGACCTGGAACGCGAGCGGCCGCACGCGACCGGGCCAGCCCTCCCGCAGCGCCAGCGGCCAGGGCGAGCTCGCCGGAACCGGGCCGAGCTCCACGACGCCCGGT
>JADGHQ010000059.1 GCA_019683805.1 Thermoleophilaceae bacterium | reverse complement strand
AATATACCCCCCGTGGGGGCGGGGGGGGGGTACACCCCGGGGGGGGGGGGCCCGGGGGGGGGCCCCCGCCAGCGGGTGCGCGCACGGCGGATGGGCTATCGTCGGAGCGGCGCGATGAGGACGTTCGATGTCACCGCGAGCAGGGCCGGGGACGCGATCCACCTCCAGCTCTCGGGTGAGCTCGACGTCGCGACCGTGCGCCGGGCCGAGGAGGAGCTCGCCCGCGCGGAGGAGGAGTCGCCGCCCGCGATCGTGATCGACCTTCGCAGCCTCTCGTTCATGGACTCGACCGGGCTCCGTTTCGTCGTCGAGGCCGACCGGCGCGCCCGCGCGGCCGGCCGTCGCCTCGCGATCGTCCAGGGCCCGGCGCCGATCCGCCGCGTCTTCGAGATCACCCGCCTGGACGAGAGCCTCGACGTCGTGGCCGACCCCGCCGAGCTGTAGGCGCCGCGGCGCGTCGCGCCGCGGCGCTCAGGAGCGGTCGATCTCGAACCAGACGCGCGTGGCCCCGTGGTCGTCCACGCCCCAGCGGTCGGAGATCTTGTCCACGAGGTAGAGGCCCCAGCCGGAGCCGAGGTCGGCGTCCTGTGCGCGCGCGGTCGCCCGGAAGCCGGAGCCCCCGTCGGTGACCGCGGCGTGGATGCGGTCGTCCGCCACCTCCACCTCGACCACCAGGTTGGTGCCGCGCCGGCCGTGGCGGACGCTGTTCGTGACGAGCTCGCTGACGAGCAGCCGGATGTCCTCGAGCTGCGCGTCGCTGACGTGGGGCGCGAGCGACGCCACCGCCGAGCGGGCCGCCGACACCGCCTCCGGGCGCCGCTCGAGCACTAGCCTGACCGCGCCCACCACGTTCCTGCCGTCGATCTGCGCGGCCGCGGCGGTCGCGGCTCCGTTCGCGGTTCCGTGGACGAAGGTCAACCTTGAGCTCCCACGTGAGGGTGTGGAGTGGCTCGGCGCCGGCGCGTCGGGAGCGCGAGGGCGTGCCTGCGCGACGGATCGTCGACCCATGTTCACGGTTTCCCCCATCGGCCGAGCGCGAATCACGCTTTAGCTGCGGACGCAAGGCCGCTGTCATCCGGCGCCGCTCCCGCGAGCGCGAGGGTCGCGCGCGCGATGCGGTCGGCGGCGTCCGGGCGCGAGGCGCGCCGCGCCGCCGCGCTCATCGCCCTCAGCCTGCTCGGAGACCCGAGCAGCGCGCCCACCTCGCGGGCGAGCCGCGGGCCGTCGAGCTCCGAGTCGGGGACGACGACAGCGGCGCCCTGGCGCTCCATGTAGCGCGCGTTGCCGGTCTGGTGGTCCGCGGTCGCGTACGGGTAGGGCACGAGCAGCGCGGGCACGCCCGCCGCGGCCAGCTCGAGCACCGAGCCGCCCGCGCGCGCGGCGGCGAGGTCCGCCGCGGCGAGGGCGTCCACGAACGGCTCGATGTAGGGGTGCAGCTTGTAGTGGTCGGGCGCGCCGAGCTCGTCGAGCCGCCGCCGCAGCTGCTCGTAGTCGCGCCGGCCGCAGGCGTGCAGCACCGTGCAGGGGGCGGCGCGCCCGAAGGCGGCGAGCGCGGCCTCGTTGAGCGTGCGCGCGCCGAGCGAGCCGCCGAAGACGAGCAGGCAGGGCCTGCCGTCCGGAATCCCGAAGCGGCGACGGGCGGCCTCGCGGTCGGCGCTCGCCGTGCCCGCCGGGAGCGGCCGGCCGGAGACCTCGTAGCGCGGGCCGCTGCGGCCGCGCATGGGGAACGCGAGGAACACCCGCTCCGCCGCCGGCGCGAGCAGGCGGTTCGCCATGCCCAGATGGCTGTCCGCCTCGGTCAGCACGAGCGGGATGCGCAGCAGCGCCGCGGCTAGGCCGACCGGCCCCGCGACATACCCGCCGCCGCCGATCACGGCGTCGGCGCGCGCGCGGCGGAGGATGCGCAGCGCGCGCAGCGTCGCGAGCGCCGCGAGCAGCACCGCGCGCGCGGCGCGCAACGGGTTGCGGCGGTCGATGCCGGCCACCGGCAGCCGGTGGAGGCGGTAGCCGGCCGCGGGCACGAGCTCCGCCTCGGCGCGCTCGCCGCCGACGAACTCGACCTCGGCGCCCCTAGCCCGCAGCGCGTCGGCGATGGCGAGCGCCGGCACCACGTGCCCGGCCGTCCCGCCGGCCGCGATCACGACCCTGCTCAACGCGGCCTCCGTCGATCGCGCGCAGCGTCCTGCGTCCGCGCCGCGCCTGCGCGAGCCCGCCCGTCGCGGCGACGTTGAGGAGCACCCCCATTCCCGCGAGCAGCACGACGAGGTTCGAGTTGCCGTAGGAGATGAACGGCAGCGGCACCCCGGTCAGCGGGGCGAGGCCGAGCACGGCGAAGAAGTTGAGGCACGCCTGCGACATCACGAGCGAGGTGATGCCCGCCGCGACGAGCTTCGAGTAGCGGTCGCGCGTGAGCTTCGCGGCGCGCAGCCCGGCGTAGGCGATCAGGCCGTAGAGCGCAGCGACCGCAGAGATCCCGAGCAGCCCGAGCTCCTCGCCGATGATCGCGAGGATCATGTCGGTGTGCGCCTCGGGCAGGTAGAAGATCTTCTGCACCGACTCGCCCAGGCCGCGTCCGAAGATCCCGCCGGACCCGATCGCGATCATCGACTGGACCGACTGGAAGCCCGCCCCGCTCGCCTCCTGCCAGGGGTCGACGAAAGACATCAGGCGCGCACGCCGGTAGGGCTCCGCGATCGCGAGCACCGCGCCCAGCACCACCAGGCAGGCGACGATCCTCACCAGGTGGCGCCCCGGGACGCCCGCGGCCACCAGGAGGCAGCCGATCGAGAGGCAGACGACGATCGCCGTGCCCATGTCGGGCTGCTTCATGAGCAGCAGGCATGCCGCGCCCACCACCACGAGCAGCGGGTTGGCGAGCTCCCGAAGCGAGCGCACCCGCCGCGGCTGCGCTGACAGGACGCGGGCCGCGTACAGGACGAGCGAGAGCTTGAGCAACTCGGACGGCTGGAACTGGAGCGGCCCGGCGCCGAGCCAGCGCGTGGCGCCGTTGACGGTCACGCCCACCCCCGGCGCCATCACCGCGAGGGTGAGCAGGAACGACGTCGCGAGGAGCAGCGGCGTCGCGTCCCGCACAAGCCGCAGCCCGTGGCGCGAGAGCACGTGCAGCACCGCGATCCCCGCGACCGCCAGCACCACGTAGCGCTTCAGGTAGTACGCGGGATCGCCGGGGCCTGTGAGCAGCGACTCCGCCGAGCTCGCCGAGTAGACCATCACCGCGCCCGCGGCGAGCAGGCAGAGCGTCGCCGTGTAGAGGATCGAGTACTCGAGCGGCTTCTGGCGCGCGCTCGCGCGCGAGCCGGAGCCGGAGCGGCTCCTCGCGATCGGCGTGCGCCGCGAGCCTCGCGCTCGCGGCGTTCGCGGGTCGGCGGTCATCCGGGCCAGGTTCGACGCGCACGGCGGAAATCATGCATCGATCCCGCCCCCGCGCGCCCATCTCACGCGGAAGCGAGCTCGCGCACGAGCGTGCGGAAGTGCTCGCCGCGCTCCTCGTAGCTGCGGTACTGGTCGAAGCTCGCGCAGGCCGGAGAGAGCAGCACCACCTCCCCGGCGCGTGCCGCGGCGGCCGCCTCGCGCAGGGCGCGCTCGAGGTCGCCGCAGCGCCTCAGGGGCGCGGCGCCGTCGAGGTCCGCGGCGAGGCGGTCCGCGGCCTCGCCGATCAGGTAGCACGCCGCGCAGCGCTCGCTCACCGCCTCGCGCAGCTCGCGGAAGCCGCCGCCCTTGAGGCTGCCGCCGAGGATCAGGTGGACGCCTCCCGCGAACGCCTCGACGCCGACGCGCGCGGCGCCGACGTTGGTGGCCTTCGAGTCGTTCACGTAGAGCGTGCCGCCGACCTCGGCCACCTCCTCGAGACGGTGCGGAACGCCGGCGAACGTCCGCAGCGCGCGGCGAACCGGCTCGGGGTCGATGCCGCGCGCGAGCGCGACGGCCGCCGCCGCCATCGCGTTCTCGAGGTTGTGCGCGCCGCGGATGCGCACCTCGCCCGCGGGCATCAGCTCCGCCCCGCGCCACAGGAGCGTCCCGGCGCGCAGCTCGAGATCGGCGCCCTCGCCCCCGAACTCGACGAGCTCGGCCTCGCCCGGGCGCCCGAACCCCTGCGGCACCACCGCCACGTCGCGGTCGTCCTGGTGCGTGAAGGCCTGGAGCTTGGCGGCGAGGTAGGCCTCGATCGTGCCGTGGCGGTCGAGGTGGTCCTCGGTCAGGTTCAGCAGCACCGCCGCCTCGGGCGCGAAGCGCAGCGTGTCCTCGAGCTGGAAGCTCGACGCCTCGCAGACCACGACGGCGTCCTCGCCGATCTCCCCCACGAGCGACGAGAGCGGCGTGCCGACGTTGCCCGCGACGGCCACCGGCACGCCGGCCTCGCGATGGATCGCGCCGAGCAGCTCGGCCGTGGTCGTCTTGCCGTTCGTGCCGGTCACGGCGATGAGCTCGTTCGGGAGCAGCCGCCAGGCGAGCTCGAGCTCGCCGAGCACAGACACGCCGCGCTCGCGCGCCTCGCGCACCACCGGCGCCTCGCCCGGCACGCCCGGGCTCTTCACGAGCGTGCGCACACCGGGGAGCAGCTCGCGACCGTCGGAGCGCAGCGCGAGCCGCACGTCGCGGAGGCCCACGGCCTCCTCGGGCTCGCCCGCGTCGGCCCCGCGAACCTCGCCGTAGCGGGCGAGCAGCCGCACCGCCGCCGCGCCGGAGCGCGCGAGGCCCACGACCAGGTAGGGGCCTTCCGGAAGCGGCGGCCGGCCCTTCATCAGGCGATCGACTGCTGGTAGAGCGTGAAGCCGATCGCCGCCGCGATCGCGGCCACGATCCAGAAGCGGAGGATGATCTTCGTCTCCGACCAGGCCATCAGCTCGAAGTGGTGGTGCACCGGCGCCATCAGGAACACCCGCTTGCGGAAGCGCTGGAACGAGATCACCTGGATCAGCACCGAGAGCGCCTCGATCACGAAGATCCCGCCGGTGATGACGAGCAGCACCTCGGTCTTGGTCATCACCGCCAGCGCGGCGATCGCCCCGCCCAGCCCGAGCGAGCCGGTGTCCCCCATGAACACCGACGCCGGGAACGAGTTGAACCAGAGGAAGCCGACGCAGGCGCCGACGAGGCAGGAGCAGACGAGCGCGAGATCGGCCTGCCCCGCGGTGATGAACGTCATCGCCGTGTAGGCGAGGAACACGATCGCCGCGCAGCCGGCGGCGAGCCCGTCGAGGCCGTCGGTCAGGTTCACGCCGTTCGTCGCCCCCGCGAGCACGAGGTAGATCAGCACGGGGTAGAAGAAGCCGATGTCCGCCGAGAAGTCGAAGACGCGGAAGCGCAGCGTCTCCGACAGGCCGGCGCCCTTGGTCGCCGCGAGCCAGAGCAGCACCGCGATCACGAGCTGGACGATCAGCTTCTGCCGCCCCGACACGCCGAGCGAGCGCTTCTTGGAGATCTTCATCCAGTCGTCCACGAAGCCGAGCGCGGCGCTCGCGAGCATCGTCCCGATCACCGCGAGCGTCTCCCAGGTGACGTCGCCGAGGATCAGGAACGGCACCACGACCGAGAAGCAGATCAGGAGCCCGCCCATCGTCGGCGTGCCGGCCTTCTTCACGTGCCCGGCCGGCCCCTCCTCGCGGATGTGCTGGCCGAGCTCGCGCTCCTTCAGGAACTGGATGAACTTCGGCCCGAGGAACATGCACATGAGCAGCGAGCCCATGCCCGCGATCAGGATCGTGCCCAGCACGCGTCAGGCCCCCATCAGGCGAGCACCCGCTCCAGTCCGACCGAGCGGGAGCCCTTGACGAGCACGCGGTCACCGGGCTGGGCGATCTCCTCGAGCAGCGCGCCCGCCTCCTCCGGCGTGGCCACCGGGTGGGTCTCGCCGCCGAACCCGGCGGCGAAGCCCAGGGCGAGCTCGCCGACCGTGATCAGCACGTCGATGCCCAGCCTCTCGGCGTGCGCGCCGATCTCGCGGTGGTAGCGCTCCGCGTCGGGGCCCAGCTCCGCCATGCCGCCCAGGATCGCGATGCGGCGCCCGGCGGGCGCGGCCGCCAGGTGATCCAGTGCCGCTCGCATCGACATGGGGTTGGCGTTGTAGCAGTCGTTGACCACGGTCACGCCGCCGCCCAGGTCCACGACCTCGCCGCGCAGCGACGAGAAGGCCACGTCCACGGGGCCGCCCGGGCGCACGCCGAGCGCGAGGCAGGCCGCGACCGCGGCGAGCGTGTTCTGCACGTTGTGCGGCTCCCGGTACGGGAGCTCGAGCTCGATCCGCTCGCCGCGCGCGTCGATCAGCGCGCGGCCGTCGTCGAACGAGCGCAGCCGCACGTCGCCCCCCTCGCCGAAGGCGATCGCGTCGAGCTCCGGGCGCAGGTGGGGCCGCAGCAGCGGCTCGTCGGCCGGCACCACGCACGCGCCCCCGTCCGGCAAGGCGCGGATCAGCTCCGCCTTGGCGGCCGCGACCCGCTCGACCGTGCCGAGCAGCTCGAGGTGCACCGGGCCGACGTTCACGATCACCCCCACCTGGGGCTTCGCGATCGCCGCGAGCTCGGCGATCTGGCCCTCGCCGCGCATCGCCATCTCGAGCACGAGCACCTCGGTGCCGCGCTCCGCCGCGAGCAGCGACAGCGGCAGGCCGATCTCGGTGTTGAGGTTCTCGCGGTTCGCGTGCACGCGCCGGTGCGGGCGAAGCAGCGCGGCGAGGATGTCCTTGGTGCTCGTCTTGCCGGTCGAGCCCGTCACGCCGACCGTCGGGCAGCCGAGCTCGAGCCGCCATTCGCGCGCGAGCGAGCCGAGCGCCCGCACGGGCGACTCGACCGCGATCACGACGCCGTCCCCGCGCCCCTCCAGGCCCTCGGCGTGGCGGCGCTCGACGAGCACGCCCCAGGCGCCCGCGGCGAGCGCGTCGGCCGCGAACCCGCCGCCGTCCACGCGGGCGCCGGGGATCCCCACGAAGAGGTCGCCGCGCGCCACCTCGCGCGAGTCGGCGACCACGCGCTGCGGGCCGGGGCGCGCCGTGTCGCCCGCGACGAGCTCCCCGCCCGCCGCGCCCGCCACCCAGGCGGCGTCGCGGTCGATCACGCGCCCACCCCCTGCGCCAGCGCGCGCAGCGCCTCGCGGGCGACGGCGACGTCGTCGAAGGGCTCCTTGCGGCCGCGCTCGAACTCCTGGCCCTGCTCGTGGCCCTTGCCGGCGATCACCACGACATCGCCGGCGCGCGCCCCCTTGAGCGCGCGCGCGATCGCGCGGCGGCGGTCGACCTCGCGCTCGGCCCGGCCGTCCGTTCCGGCGAGCACCTCGTCGACGATCGCCTCGGGGTCCTCGTTGCGCGGATTGTCGCTCGTGACGACCACCCGGTCGGCGAGCTCGCTCGCGACGCGGCCCATCTTCGGCCGCTTGCCGCGGTCGCGGTCGCCTCCCGCCCCGAAGACGACGTGCAGGCGGCCCTGCGTGATCGCGCGCGCGGCGCGCAGGACGTTGTCGAGCGCCTCCGGCGTGTGCGCGTAGTCCACGAGCACGGTGAAGTCCTGGCCCTCGTCGACCGGCTCGAAGCGCCCGGGCACGCGGCCCGCGCGCGCGATCGCGGCACGCACCGTGTCGGCGGGCACGCCGAGCTCGCGCGCGGTCGCGATCGCGGCGAGCGCGTTCTCCACGTTGAAGAGGCCCGGCAGCCGCGTCTCGACCTCGATCGCGCCCTCGGGCGTCTCGCAGGTGAAGCGGGAGCCGCGCTGGTCGAAGCGGACGTCGCGGGCGCGGTAGTCGGCCGCGCTCTCGATGCCGTAGGTGACGCGCTCGGGCAGCTCGTCCGCGAGCCGGCGCCCGTACTCGTCGTCCACGTTCACGACGCGCACGCCGCCGCCGTCCACGAACAGCCGGCGCTTGGCCTGGAAGTAGTCCTCCATCGACTCGTGGAAGTCGAGGTGGTCCTGCGTGAGGTTGGTGAAGACGCGCGCGGCGAACCGGATCCCCTCGGCGCGCCCGAGCGCGAGCGCGTGCGAGGAGACCTCCATCGCGCAGGCGCGGTCGCCCGCGTCGAGCATGCGCCTGAAGGTGCGCTGCAGGTCGATCGCCTCGGGCGTCGTCCGCTCGACCGGCTCGTCGCGCCCGCCGACCACCGACTTGACGGTTCCGAGCAGCCCGCACTGCCGGCCGTCCGCCTCGAGCAGCGAGCGCACGAGGAAGGAGGTGGTGGTCTTGCCGTTCGTGCCGGTGACGCCCACGACCTCGAGTTCCGCGGTGGGGTCGCCGTGGAAGCGCACCGCCGCGGGCGCCATCGCCGCGCGGGCGTCGGGGACGATCACCTCCGGCACGCCGAGCCCGAGCGGGCGCTCGCAGACGAGCGCCGCGGCGCCGCGCTCGACGGCGTCGCGGGCGTAGTCGTGGCCGTCGGAGGTGAAGCCGCGCACGCAAAAAAAGAGCGCCCCCGGGACGACGCTCTTGCTCGAATACGCCAGCGCGCTGATCTCGACGTCCGGCGCCCCCGCACCCATGAGCTCTCGGAGGTTCATGGACTGGCGCAGTGTAGAGGCTCCCTCGGCCGCGCCGAGGCGCACGCAGGAGGCCCGGGCGGGCGCGGCGGCCGCCGCTCGGGCGCGCTCGCGCGCGGCTCAGTCGGGCGGGATCTTCAGGTACGGCAGCGCGAAGGAGACGATCTTCTGGAAGGCGGGCGCGGCGACCGAGCCGCCGTAGATGTCGCCCTGCGGCTCGTCGACCATCACGGCGACGAGCAGGCGCGGCTTGCGGGCCGGCGCGAACCCCACGAACGAGGCGATGTACTTGTACTTCGAGTAGCCGCCGCCCACCGGGTCGGGCTTCTCGGCCGTGCCGGTCTTGCCGGCGAGCTCGTAGCCCGCGACCTTGGCCTCGGGAGCCGTGCCACCCGGGGCGAGCACCCCCTCGAGCATCTTCGAGACCGCGCGGGCGGTGGCGGCCGAGATCACGCGCCGGGCGGGGGCGGGCGCGCCCGCCACGATGTGCGGCCGGTGGATCACGCCGTCGTTCGCGATCGCCTCGTACGCCGCCGCGATCTGGATCGGCGTGACCGCGAGGCCCTGGCCGATCGGCAGGTTGCCGAGCGAGGAGCCCGAGTAGTGCCGCGGCGTCGGCACGATCCCCGCCGCCTCGCCCGGCAGCTCGACGCCGGTCGGCCTGCCGAAGCCGAAGCGGCGCACCCAGCGGTCGAAGCGGGTGGCGCCGAGCCGCAGCCCGATCTTCACCGCGCCGACGTTCGAGGAGCGCGCCAGGATCTCGGCGGTGGTGAGCGTCATCTCCGGCCGGGGCTCGGCCTCCCCGATCGTGCGATCGGCGACCTGGATCGTCGGCGGCAGGTAGAAGCGCGTGCGCGGCGTGATCAGCCCGTCCTCGAGCGCGCCCGCCACGGTGAACGCCTTGAAAGTCGAGCCGGGCTCGTAGCTCGCCTCGACGGCGCGGTCCTGGCGCGCGTAGGCCGGCGCCGACCCGATGTCGTTCGCGTCGACGCGGGGCCAGTTCGCGAGCGCGAGGATCTCCCCGTTGCGGGGGTCGAGCACGAGCGCGGTGGCGCCCTTCGGCCGGTACTGCTGCCCCACGCCCGCGAGGACCGCCTCGACGCGCTCCTGGATCGCCGCGTCGAGCGTCAGGTGCAGGTCCTTGCCGCGCTCGGCGCGCTTGGTCACGACGATGTCCACCGGGCGGCCGAGCGCGTCCTTCACGATCTTCTCCGCGCCGTCGGTGCCGTGCAGCTCGCGCTCGAACTGCTGCTCGAGGCCGGAGAGGCCCCAGTTGTCGGTGCCCACCGAGCCGAGCACCTGCGAGGCGAGCGAGCCCTGCGGGTAACGGCGCTTCGGCTCGACGGTCGTGCCGATGCCGGGGATGTCGAGCTTCTCGATCTCGTGGCCCCTGTCGAGGTCGAGCTTGCGCGCCAGGTAGACGAAGCCGCGCGTGCGGTCGGCGAGCTTCCCCAGGACCTCGGACTCGGGCTGCCCCAGGAGCGGCGCGAGCCTCGCGGCCACCGACGCCGGGTTCCGGATCAGCAGCGGGTCGGCGAAGACGGTGGTCGAGTCCTCCGACACCGCGAGCTCGACCCCGTGCCGGTCGTAGATCGTCCCGCGCTGCGCGGGCACGGCGAGCTCCTCGACCTGCTGCGAGACAGCGCGGCTGCGCAGGCTGCCCGCGCGCACGGTGTCGAGCCACGCCGCGCGCAGCCCGATCGCGCACAGCAGCAGGACGAAGATCCCGAAGAGGAGTCCGATGCGACGGTCGACGAGCCGCACCCGCTAGCCGGTCGCTCGCTCGGTCTGGGCGGGCGCGCCGCCGGTCACCTGGCGCGCCGCGGGCGGCGCCGCCAGCTCGTGCCGCGGCCCGATGTTGCGCGCGGCGCGGCGGGCGTCGCCGGGCGTCGCTCTCAGGTAGACCATGTCGCCCGGCTCGGGGAGGACCAGCCCCTGCTGCGCCGCCACGCGCTGGATCCGCTCGCTCGAGGCGAGGCTCGCGTACTCGGTGCGCAGGGAGGCGTTCTCGCGCTTCAGCACGGTCGCGCGCTCGCTCATGCGCGCGATCCCCTCGTTGAGCTGGAGCACGCGCACGTTGAGGAAGACGACGCCCACGAGCAGCGCCCCGACTAAGGCGATCCAGAGCCTGCCGCGCAGCAGCCGGTCGAGGATCTGGGCGCCGCGGGGGGCGCGGACCGCGGCCGAGCGGCGCGCACGCGGCGTGGTGCGGCGGGCCGGGGCGGGCGCGCGCCTCGCCGGCGCCCGCGTCGGCGCGGGCACCCGGATCGGCGCGGGCGCCGCCGCGGCGCCGCCCGCGATCCCGCGCAGCGGCCCGGCGCGGCGGCGGGGCGGCGCGGGCGCCGTGCGCGTGCGGCGCGGCGCGTGGACGGGCGCCGCCGCGGCGGGCGGCGCGGCGGTGGCTGCGCGCGCCATCAGTCCCCGCCCCCCAGCTTGCGCGCCACGCGCAGCCTTGCGGACGCGGAGCGCGGGTTGCTCGCCACCTCGCCCGGGGTCGGCGCCACGGCGCGCGGGGTCAGGAGCTCCGCCTCCGGCTCGCGGCCGCATACGCACACCGGGAAGTCGGGCGGGCAGGTGCAGCCGCGCGCGCGGGCGGCGAGGAAGCGCTTCACGCGCCGGTCCTCGAGCGAGTGAAAGGAGATCGCCGCGAGCCGCCCGCCCTCGCGCAGCACGCTCCACGCGGCGGGTAGCGCGCGGTCGAGCGCCCCCAGCTCGTCGTTCACCGCGATGCGGATCGCCTGGAACACGCGCTTGGCCGGGTGACCGCCGGCGAAGCGCGCGGCCGCGGGGATCGCCGCCTGGATCGCGTCGACCAGCTCCTGGGTCGTCTCGAGCGGGGCGGAGCGCCGGCGGCGGGCGATCTCGCGCGCGATGCGCTCGGCGAAGCGCTCCTCGCCGTACTGGCGGAAGAGCTTCGCGAGGCGGCGCTCGTCCCACTCGTTCACGATCCGGCGCGCGTCGAGCTCCTGGCCCGGGTCCATGCGCATGTCGAGCGGCGCGTCGTACGAGTAGGAGAAGCCGCGCTCCCAGGTGTCGACCTGGATCGAGGAGACGCCGAGGTCGAGGTAGACGAGGTCCGCCTCGACCCCCTCCTCCGCGAGCAGCTCGAGCGCCTGCGCGAACTCCATGCGCAGGAAGCGCGTCTCGCACGAGACCTCGCGCGCGAGCTCCTCGAAGCGCTCCTCGGCGGCGGGGTCGCGGTCGACGCACACGAGCGTCCCGCGCGGGCCGATGCGGTCTGCGACGAGGCGGGCGTGGCCGCCCGCGCCGAAGGTGCAGTCGACCGCCGTCTCCCCCGGCCGCGGCCCCGCGAGGTCGATCAGCTCGCCCGCGAGCACCGGGATGTGGGTGCG
Source organism: Thermoleophilaceae bacterium (assembly GCA_019683805.1). Lineage (GTDB taxonomy): Bacteria > Actinomycetota > Thermoleophilia > Solirubrobacterales > Thermoleophilaceae > JADGHQ01. The sequence continues at coordinate 2,239 of JADGHQ010000059.1, read as the reverse complement.
GGTCATGTCAAGAAGGATGGCCAAGGCTCTCGGCGATCTCGACGACTTCCGCGTTCAGCGACTCCTGGTCCTCGAGCCACTTCTCGCGATCCCAGACCTGCAGGTGGTTGAGCACGCCGACCACGACGACCTCCTTCTTGATCCCCGCGTGCGCGAGCAGCGCCGGGTTGAGCGTGATCCGGCCGGCCGCGTCGAGCTCCGCGTCGAACGAGCTGCCCGCGAAGAAGCGGGTGAGCTTGCGGCGCTCCGCGCTGACCGGGTTGAGGTTCGCGAGGAAGGACTCGGTGAAGGCCTCGAACGCCTCCGGCGTCCAGATCGCGACGCACGGCTCGAGCGCCTTCGCGAGGACCACGCCTCCCGAGAACGAGGCTCGGAACTTCGGCGGGATGTTGAGCCGGTTCTTGGCGTCTAGCGAGTAGTCGAAGTGGCCGCGGAACGCCAACTCTCATCACTGGGGGCGTCGGGAAGGTGGTCGGGCCGGAGTGGCGGAGTGGGAGGAGCCCCGCCACTCCGGCCCCTTGATGCGGCGACTCTACCCCACATCTCCCCACTTCGCAACACATTTCTCCACCTTTGCGATCACATGACCCACCAGACACCCACCGACGGCTCCCGAAGCCGCTCCGGATGCGGGATCGCGCGCCGCGGCCGGCGCGCCTCGGACGTTCGTCCAGGCCGGGCGCTCGCTTGCAGACGGGAGCCCTGCACGCGCGCTTGCAGGAACGGCCTCCGCTCTGCAAGCGGAATTGCGGCCGCGGCAGCGGGGAGCTACAGCCCGGCCGCAGCGCCCGAGCCGGCCAGCGCCGCGACGAGCGCGGCCGCGACGAGCAGCAGCACCGACGGCACGAGCAGCAGCGCCACGACGAGCTGGATCTTCGGCGCCGCCCTCGCCGACTCCTCACGGATCGCGCGGGCGCGCGCCGCCCGCGCCTCCCGCGCCTGGGCGGCAAGCGCCTCGGCCAGCGGCGCGCCGTGCCGCAGCGAGCGCTCGACCGCGTCCGACACGGCGGCGAGCTCGGGCAGCGGCAGCCGCCGGACGGTCCCGGCGAGCGCCCGCTGGAGCGGCTGCCCGAGCCGCGCCTCCGCGGCGGCCGCCCGCCATTCGCGCGCGACGAGCCCGCCGCTGCGCTCCCCCACCGCCGCGAAGGCGTCGGTGAGCGGCACGCCCGCCTCGACGGCGACCCGCAGCAGGTCGAGTTGCGCGGGCAGCTCTGCCCGCGCCCGGCGCTCGCGCGCGGCAGCGCGGCGCGCGAGCCAGCGGTCGGGCGCGAGGAAGCCGGCTACCGGCGCGCCGGCGAGCGGCAGCAGCCCGAGCCGGCCGGGCAGCGCGGCGGCGAGCGCCGCGCCGGCCGCCCCCGCGGCGAGCGCCGCGCCCGCCTTCGCGCCCATCAGCTCCTGCGCGCCGACCGAGCGGGGCAGCCCGGCGGCGGCCGCGCGCGCTGCGAGCCCCGGCGAGGGCGCAAGTCGGCGGGCGGGCCGCAGCAGCCGGCCGAGCGCGAGCGCGAGTCGCAGCGCACGCGAGAGACCCGGCCGTGGGCGGCGCCCGCGCTCGGGCAGCGCCGACGCGACGCCGAGCACGGCGGACGCGCCCGAGCAGAAGCCGAGCAGCGCAGCGAGGCTCATGCGCGCACGCGCGCGAGCCGCCGGATCGCCACGGCGCCCGCGACCTGCAGCGCGAGCGCGAGGGCCGCAAGCCAGAGGGTGAGCGGCGAGCCGGAGAGCGAGCGCCAGAGCCCGGGGCTCGCCAGCCAGGCCAGCAGCGCGCCGCCGAGGGGCAGCAGCACGACCACGACGCCCGTGAAGCGCGCCTGCGCGGTGGCGGCGCGGGCGTCTGCGAGCAGGCGCTCGTCGTCCTCGAACATACGCGCGCAGTCGCGCAGGAGCCGTGCGAGGTCGCCGCCCGCGCGGCGCTGCAGCAGGCAGGCGGCGACGACGGTGTCGATGCGGTGCCCGCCGGTGCGGACGCGCAACGCCTCGAGCGCCTCGTCGGTCGGCGACCCGAGCGCGAGCTCCGCCGCCGTGCGGCGCAGCTCCTCTCCCGCCGGCCCGGGCACGCCGGGCGCGGCCTCGATCAGCGCGCCGCGCAGGGAGTGGCCGCCGGCGAGCGCGTCGGCCACGGCGACCGCGAGCGAGCCGGCGCCGGCCTCGACCGACCGGCGCCAGCGCTCGCGCCGCGCGCGCAGCAGGCGCGACACGGCGAGCGGCCCGACGAGCCCCGCCCCCACAGCCCCGACGGGAC
>JADGHQ010000058.1 GCA_019683805.1 Thermoleophilaceae bacterium | reverse complement strand
GGCGCCGGCAGGAGGGTCGCGCCCGCGCCCTCCCCCGCCAGCACCGCGCCGTCCGCGCCGAGCGTGACGCACACCGCGCGCGCCCGCCAGGCGCGCGCGAGCACGCGCGCGCGGCGCACCGCGGCGGCCACGCCCTCGCCGGCCACCGCGGGCGCGAAGCCGGCGGCCTCGGCCGCGTTCGGGGTGGCAAGCCAGGCGCCCGCGACGGGCGGCGCGCCGCGCGGATGCGGGTCCCACACGAGCGGGCGCCGCTCCCCCGTCTCGGCGAGCGCTGCACGCACGCCGGGCGCGGACGTCACCCCGCGGCCGTAGTCGGAGACGAGCACGCCGCAGGCGTCGGCGAGCGCGGCGCGCAGCTCGGCTCCCGGCGGGCCGACCTCGCCGCCGTCGCGCCCGCCCCGGTCGATGCGGAGCATGTGCCGCCCCGCCCCGATCACCCGCACCTTCTCGGGCGTCGGGCCGCGCAGGCCGAGGTCCAGGACATCGACGCCCGCGCGCGCGAGCGCCGCGCGCAGCTCCCCGGCCGCGCGGTCGTGCCCCAGCGCGGCGACGAGCAGCACGTCGCGGCCGTCGGCCGCGGCGAGCGCGGCCGCGAGCCCGGCGCCGCCGGGGCGCACGCGCTCCGAGCGCTGGGCGACCACCGGTACCGGCGCGTCGGGCGCGAGCCGCTCGACGCCGCCCTCGACGTCGCGGTCGAGCAGCGCGTCGCCGACGACGATGAGCCGTGTGCCGCTCATCGCTCGAGCGCCTCCTCGCCCCCGCGGGCGGCGCCCACCGCCGCGCAGAGGCGGTCCACCGCGCCGCAGAGCAGGTGGACCACCACGAGGTGCACCTCCTGGACCGTGGCGCTGCTCGGGGCGTCCACGCAGATGGCGTCGTCGCAGGCGTCCGCGAGCGGGTTCGGCCCAGGGCCCGTGAGCGCGAGCGTCGACATGCGCGTGTCCGCCGCGGCATCGGCCGCCGCGAGCACGTTCGGGCTGCGCCCCGAGGTGGACAGCGCGAGCAGCACGTCGCCGGGCCGGCCGTGCGCGCGCACCTGGCGCGCGAAGGCCTCCGCCTGGCCGTAGTCGTTTCCGATCGCGGTGAGCGTCGAGGTCTCGGCGTGCAGGGCGAGCGCCGACAGCGGCAGCCGCTCGGCGCGGAAGCGGCCGACGAGCTCGGCGGTCAGGTGCTGCGCCTCCGCCGCGCTGCCGCCGTTGCCCGCGGCGAGCAGCCTGCCGCCTGCGAGCAGCACGCGGCCGATGCGCTCGCCCCAGCGGTCGACGCGCGGCAGCTCCGCCTCGAGCTCGGCAAGCGGCGCCGCGAGGGCCGAGAGGTGCTCCCTCGCCCAGGTCCGGTCGCGCCCGAGCCTCACGCGGGCACCCCCTTCCCGCCCCGGGCGCGCACGCCCGCGAGCTGCGCGTACACGGAGAGCGTCGCGGCGGCGACGCGCGCCCACCCGTACCGCTCGCGCGCCCGCACGGCGCCCGCCGCGCCGAGCCCCGCGGCCCGCTCGGGGTCGGCGAGCAGCGCGCGCAGCGCCTCGGCCAGGCGCCGGGGCCGCCGCGGCGGGACGTGGACGCCGGTCACCCCGTCGACAACCGTGTCGATCATCCCGCCGACGGCCGCGGTCACCACCGGCACGCCGCACGCCATCGCCTCGAGCGGCACGATCCCGAAGGGCTCGTACCAGGGCACGCACACGACGGCGTCGGCGGAGCGGACCAGCGCCGGCACCTCCGGCCGGGCGACCCGGCCGAGCAGGCGCACGCGGTCGCTCACGCCGTGCCGCTCGGCGAGCGCCCACAGCCGCCGCGCCTCGGGATCCGAGCCGAGCTCGCGCTCGTCCGGGCCTCCCGCCACGAGCAGCTCCGCGCCCGGGACCTCGGCGAGGGCGGCGATCGCCACGGCGACGCCCTTGCGCTCGACGAGCCGCCCGAGGCAAAGCAGCCGCGGCCGGCCCGCGCGGCGCGGCGCCGCCTGCCCGTCCGGGCGGAACAGCTCGAGGTCGACGCCGCAGGGTATGACCGTGAGGCGGCGGCGGTCGGCCCCCAGCCTGACGAGCTCGAACAGCTCGTCGCTGCAGGTCGCGATCACCCGGTCCACCCGCCGCGAGATGTCGCGCTCGATCCCGATCCGTCCGGGCGGGCTCGTGTCGGAGCGGCCCTGGTGGCGGCGCTTGACGACGCCGAGCGCGTGGAAGGTGTGCGCGACCGGGAGGCCGAGCCCGCGCGCCGCCTCGAGCGACGCGCGCCCCGACATCCAGAAATGCGAGTGGACGACGTCGGGCGGCTCCGCGACCCACTCGCTGCGCAGCCGCGCGGCGAACTCGTCCATGTGCGGCACGAGCTCGTCCTTCGGGATCGGGCGCGCGGGCCCCGCGTCCACGTGGTCTACGACCACGCCCGGCGCCATCGGCACGCGCCGGGGCGCGTCCGGGCGCTCGCGCCGCGTGTGCACGACCACCTCGAGGCCGTGGTGCCGGGCGAGCGCGGTCGCGAGCGCCGCCACGTGCACGTTCTGGCCGCCGGCGTCCACCCCGCCGAGCGTGGCGAGCGGGCTCGCGTGCTCCGACACGAGCGCGACCCTCACGACGCAAGCTCCTCGATCAGCCCGTCCCAGTCGGCCAGGAAGCGGCGAAGCCCGTAGCGGCGGAGCGCGGCCTCGCGCGCCCGGCGGCCACGCTCGCGCGCCTCGTCCTCATCGCGGACGAGCCGCTCGAGCGCCTGCTCGAGCACGTCCACCCGCGTCGAGACGACGCCCGCCTCCGGCGGCACGGCCTCGGGCACCTCCGTGGTCGCGAGGGCCACGACGGGCATGCCGAGCTGCATCGCCTCGATCAGCGAGAGCCCGAGCGAGGTCCAGCGGATCGGATGCACGTAGACCCGCCGCCGGGCCATCTCGGCGTGGAGCCTCGCCTGCGGGACGTCCTCCACCCCTCCGACCGCGGCGGCGTCCATGCCGAAGACATCGAGCGGGACCCGCCGCCCGAGGCGCTCGAGCAGGTCCGTGCCGGTCACGCGGCCGCGCCTGCGCGCCTCGTTGATCACGACGGCCGAGCGCGGCAGCTCGCCGGTGTAGCGGTAGCCGGGGTCGACGATGCCGTGCTCGATCACGCGCGTGCGCGTGACCCCGACGTCCCAGAAGAGGTCGTTGAAATGGGTAACGTGGACGACCACCAGGTCGTCCCGGTCGGCGGCCGGGTGGCGCATCTGCGCGATCCGGCCCTGCGGCGCGTTGTGCTCGACGTACACGGCGGGGACGTCCCGCCCGGGCCTGCGCCCCCCGAGCCAGCGCTCCCACGCGCCGTCGAGCTCCGCCGGCCGCTGCAGCACGACCAGGTCGACCTCGGCGGCGCGTGCCTGCGCCGGCGTCACCTCGACCGCCGACTCCGGCCAGTCCCACGTCCGGGCGCGCCCGCGCCCGTCCGGCCCGCGGCCGGGCAGCACGGGGATCAGGTACTCGTGCCGTCCCTGCACGAACGCCGTGGTCCACGAGCCGTGCACGTGCCGGATCAGGATCCTCACGGCGCGAGCGCCTCCTCCAGGGCGCGGGCCGGCGCGAGCCGCTCGAGCGCGTCGAGCGCCTCCCCCGCCGTCACGTCCCCCACGCACGGATGCCCCTCGACCGGGCAGACGCGCGCGCGGCAGCCCGCGCACGGCACCTCGCGCAGCAGCAGCTCGTGGGGCACGCGCCACGGCCGCCAGCGCGCCGCCGGGACGGTGGGCGCGTAGATCGACACGACCGGGGTTCCGACCGCCGCCGCGAGGTGCGCGGGGCCGGTGTTGCCGGCGACGAGCGCCGCGGCGCCCGCGAGCACCTCGGCGAGCTCGGCGAGGGTGGTGCGCGCGCCGAGGTCGATCACGAGCGCGCGCGGCCCGCCGGCGACCGCGGCGGTGAGGGCGGCCTCGCCCGGCCCGCCCGTGACCACGACCCGCCGCCCGCGCTCGACCAGCGCGTCCACGAGCTCGCGGCAGCGCGCGGGCTCCCACGCGCGCGCCGGGGCGGAGGCGCCCGGGTGGACGGCCACGTAGGGCTCGGCGCCGAGCCGCTCGCGCACGCGGCGCGCGCCCGCCGCGCGGCGCACGCGCAGCCCGCCGTCGTCGCCGGGCGGCAGCTCGTGGCCGAGCGTCGCGGCGAGCGACAGCGAGCGCTCGACCTCGTGCACGCCGCCGTCGACGCGGTGGCGCACGTCGAGCAGGGAGCCCGGGTAGTCGTCGCTGATCGCCGCGATCGTCGCGACCCCCGCGAAGCGCAGCAGCAGCGCGAGCGGGAGCGGGCTCTGGTGGAACGAGGTGAGGATCAGCGCCTCGTCGATCCCGCGCGCGGCGAGCTCCTCGACGAGCGCGAGCTCGCGGTCGCGGGCGACGGGCGACGGCTCGGGGTCGATCCACGGCGCCCGGTGGACGACGATCTCGTCGACCCCGGGGAGCAGCCGGGCGGCGGCGCGCCCGCGCGGCCCGCAGAGCAGCGTCACCCGCGCGGCGCGCGCCGCGACGGCGCGCACGGCGGGACCGGCGAGGAGCACGTCGCCGCCGCTGTCGAGGCGGCAGACGAGGACGTGGGCGCTCATCGCGCCCCTCGGAGCAGCAGCTCCACCGCGGCGCGGAGGTCCGGCGCGACCGCCGGCGCGGCCGCCACCTCCTCGCGCCGTGTGCGCGCGTTCGGCACGAGCACGGCGCGCGCCCCCGCCGCGCGGGCCGCCTCCACGTCTGCGCCGGTGTCGCCCACGACCACGCAGCGCCGCGGCGGCACGCCGAGCCGCCCCGCGGCCTCGAGCACGAGCCCGGGCCTCGGCTTGCGGCAGCCGCAGCCCTCCCCCGGCGCGTGCGGGCACACCGCCCAGTGGTCGAACGGCCCGAGCAGCTCCTCGACCCGCCGGTTCACGGCCTCCACCTGCGCGCGCCCGAGGAGCCCGCGGCCCACGCCGCTCTGGTTGGTGACCACCGCGAGCGGCACTCCCGCCGCGCGCAGCCGGTCGAGCGCCGCGCGCACCCCGTCGAGCGCCGCGACGCGCCCGGGGTCGCCGTTCCAGGGCACGTCGTGGATCAGCGTGCCGTCGCGATCGAGCAGCACGGCGCGGGGGCGCGCGCCCCACGGCTCGAGGCGCCGGCGGCGAGCCGCCGGCAGGACCCGCCAGCGCGCGGCGCCCTCGGCGCAGCGCGCGCTCGCCCAGAGCGGCAGCGCCGCGCTCGTCGCCGCCATCAGCGCGACCTCGCGCGCATCGCGCGGCCCCGGGGCGATCCTCCGCCAGGCGAGCTCGGCGGTCCCGCCGAGCCAGCCCGCCCCCGCGGCCGCGGCCAGCCGGCGGCGCCGCGCCGCGCCCGCGGCGAGCGCGAGCAGGGCGAGCGCGGTCGTCGCGAGGTGCGCGCGCAGGCGGCCCGGGGGCGCCTGCGCGGACGCGCGCCAGCCGCGGCCGTGCAGCGTGCGCATGAGCTGGTCGTCCGCGTTGCCGGCCTGCTTCGAGAGGCTCGCCCACGGGGGCGCCGTGCCGGGCGGGTGGACGACGCGGCGCGAGCCGCGCTCGATCCGCAGCCCGGCGGCCCGCAGCCGCAGCCCGATGTCGCTGTCCTCGCGGTACGCGCGCCTGAAACGCTCGTCGAAGCCACCCACGAGCTCGAGCGCCGAGCGCCGGAACGCCATGTCGGCGGTCGCCCACACGGCCCGCTCGAGCCCCGCCACGTTGCGCTCCCAGTCGCGCGGACGCCGGTGCGCGGGGAGGGGCACGCGCACGCGGCCCTGCACGGCGCCGACGTCCGCGCCCGCGACGGCCAGGTCGCGCGCGAGCCGCTCCGTCCAGTCGGGCTCGGGCAGGACGTCGTCGTCGAGGAACGCGACCCACTCGGCGGTCGCGGCGCGCCAGCCCGCGTTGCGCGCCGCCGCCGGGCCGCGCCCCGGCCCGCGCACGACCTCGACGCCCGTGGGCGCCGGCGCCGGCGGCCCGCCCGGGCGGTCGTCCACCACGATCACGCGGCCCGCCGCAGGGCCGCGCGCCCGCGCGAGCGCGCGGAGCAGCTCGCGCAGCGACTCGCGGCCCGCGCTCGGGATCACGACGTCGTAGAGGGCCGCCGCGCTCACGCGAGAGCCTCCTCGCCGGCCACCCCCTCGACGCGCGACAGCGCGGCGCGGCGGACGAGGAAGGGGCCGATCGCGAGCACGTCGACGGGCGCCGACCCGAAGCACTCGAGCGCGTCGCGCGGAGCGTCGACCATCGGCCTGCCGGCCGTGTTGAGGCTCGTGTTGACGACGACCGGCACGCCGGTGCGCGCCTCGAACTCCTCGAGCACGCGCGCCGCGAGCGGCTCCTGCGCGCGGTCGACCGTCTGGATGCGCGCTGTGCCGTCCACGTGCACGACCGCCGGGATGCGCTCGACCCAGCCCGGGCGCAGGCGGTGCGTGAACAGCATGTAGGGGCTCGGGATCGGCCCGCCCTCGAAGATCTCGGCGGCGCGCTCGGCGAGCACCATCGGCGCGAGCGGCCGGAACTGCTCGCGCCCCTTGATGTCGTTGATCCGCTCCCGGTTGCCCGGGCGGCGCGGATCGGCGAGCAGGCTGCGGTGCCCCAGCGCGCGCGGCCCCCACTCGGCGCGGCCCTGGAACCACGCGACCACGCGGTTCTCCGCGAGCGCGCGGGCGACCTCGCCCGGCAGGTCCACTGGCCGCTCGTGCTCGAGGCCCGCGGTCGTAAGCCGCGCCTCGATGTCGGTTTCGCCCCACTCGCGCCCGAGCGCCGCGCTCTCGACCGGCTGCACGTCGTCGCCCAGCTCGAGCGCGGCGTGGAGAGCCGCGCCGAGCGCCGTGCCGGCGTCGCCCGAGGCGGGCTGCACCCAGACCTCGTCGAACGGCCCCTCCTCGAAGAGGCGCGAGTTGGCCACGCAGTTGAGCGCCACTCCGCCCGCCAGCGCCAGCCGCCGCTCCCCGGTGCGCTCGTGCAGCCAGCCCGCGAGCTCGAGCAGCACCTCCTCGAGCCGCCGCTGGACGCTGCAGGCGAGGTCGGCGTGCACGGGGGCCCACTCGTCGCCGTCCGCGAGTCGCGGCGCGAGCGCGGCGAAGTCGACCGGCCCGGTGACGAAGCCGCCGTCGCCCGTGGCGTGGACGAGCCTGCGCAGGCGCCCGAGGAATGCGGGCCGCCCGTAGGAGGCCATCGCCATCACCTTGTATTCGTCCGAGGAGCGCCGGAACCCGAGGTGCGCGGTCAGCTCCTCGTACAGCAGCCCGAGCGAGGCCGGCAGGCGCTGCGCGCGCAGCGTCTCGAGCCGGCCCGCGCGCACGTGGCCGGCGAGGTGCGAGCCCCGCTCGCCGCGGCCGTCGCTCACGAGGACGGCGCAGTCGCGGAACGGCGCGGCGAGGTACGCCGAGGCGGCGTGCGCCACGTGGTGCGGCACGAAGGCGACCTTCCGGGGGTCGAGCCCGGGGAGCGCGGCGGCGAGGAAGAGCGGCGCCCGCCGCGCGTAGAGGGTGCGCAGCCCCTCCCAGCCGTCGGCGGTCAGGTCGGGGCCCACGGGCGGCGCGAGCCTCGGGTCGTACGAGTAGGCGACGGCGTCGAGCTCGGCGGGCTCGACGCCCGCGTGCTCGAGGCACCAGCGCCCCGACCGCTCGGGCAGCTCCCACGTCGAGAACGGCACCGGCCGCTTGCCGTGCTTGCGCCGCGAGAAGCGCTCCTCCTCGGCGGCCGCGACGACCCGCCCGTCGACCACCAGGGCCGCTGCCGGATCGTGGAAGACGGCGTTGACCCCGAGGACCTTCATCGAGCGCGCGCGGGACCGAGCATGCCGCCCGCACTACCCACACCGGAAGGGGCGAAACACCTACTTCCCTGGCGCGCGCACATAAGCGTCCGCGCGCCCACGCCATACCCGGCGCGCTCAGGGCCTGAAGCGCGCTCGGAGCGCGCCGTCCGGCGCCGGCGGCTCAGGCCGCTGCCGGTTCGCGCTCGCCGGCCTCGGCGGCGGGCCCCTCGCCGGGCGCCTGGGCCCCCAGCAGCAGCCCTCCCAGGATCGCGAGCGCGCCGGCCGCCTGGGCGGGTCCGAGCGGGTCGTGGAAGGCGACCGCTCCGACGGCAGCGCCCACGACCGTCTCGAGGTTCACGAACGCGCCCGCCACCTCCGCCCCCACGCGCGCCTGACCCCACGCGTAGAGCGCGAACGGCGCGACGGAGCCGACGCCGACGAGCGCCGCGAAGGCGCCCAGATCGCACGCCGACGCCGCCGCCTGCGGCGCCCCTTCGAGCGCGAGCGCGACCGGGATCGTCGCGAGCGCGCCCGCCGCCATCTGCACCGCGGTCACGGCGACCGGGTCGCGTACCCTCAGGAGCGGCGGCTGGGCAGCGAGGTAGAGGGCCGAGAGCGCGGCCGAGCACAGGACCAGGAGGTCGCCCCCGAGCGTCGCCGCGCCGCCGGGCCCGGCGACGAGCCCGGCACCGGCGAGCGCGAGCAGGAACCCCGCCCACTGCGCCGGCCCGCTGCGGGCCTCGCCGCGGGCGAGCATCGCGAGCGCGACGAAAGCCGGGACCGCGCCCACGATCAGGGCGGCGTGGCTCACGCTCGTGCGCGCGACGCCCGCGTTCTGGAGCCCGACGACCGCGGCGTAGAAGACCACCCCCCAGGCGATCACCTCGCGGTCGAGCGCCGCGCGCAGTCCGCGGCGCCCGGCGAGCGCGAGCACCGGCGCCGCGAGCGCGAAGCGCGCCGCGCCGAGCGTGAGCGGGTCGAGCCAGCCGAGCGCCACCTTGCCGGAGGGGATCGTCAGCCCCCAGCCGACGCACGCGGCCGTCAGGGCGATCATGGCTTTGCGCTGCTCGCGACCCACGGGCCGGATTGTTGGCACAGCCGACCAGAGCGCCCAGTCGAACCCCCCAGTCAGGCGATATGACGAAATATCATTTCGCCAGATGCCAGTTTCGCTGGACAGAATTGATGTTGCGCTGCTCCGAGAGCTCGAGCTCGACGCCTCGCGGCCGAACGTGGAGCTGGCGCGGACGGTCGGCCTCTCCCCCGCGGCGACCCTCAACCGCGTTCGGCGGCTGCGCGAGGCCGGCGTGCTGCGGAGGCTGAGCGCGCAGCTCGACGCGAAGGAAGCGGGCTTCCCGCTGCAGGTCTACGTGGCCGCAACGCTCGCGGAGCACGACGAGGCGGCCCACCGGCGCTTCCGCAGCGCGGTGCGCGGCATCCCGAACGTGATCGCGGCCGACTGGGTGACCGGCGAGACGGACGCGCTGCTGCAGGTCGTGGCCCGTGACGTCGACGAGCTCCAGCGGGTCCTGCTGCTGCTCGCCTCGCGCGGCGGGGCACAGCGGCTCACCACGCTGCTGCGGCTCGAGGAGCTGAAGCCCCCCTCGCCGCTGCCGATCCAGCCTGAGCGCGCTGGGCGCCGCTGAGCTGACGGGCGGGCGGCGCTCAGGCCGCGCGCTCGTCCTCGAGCCCGCGCTCGCGGAGCGCCCGCACCACGGCGTCGATGAGCGACTCGCCCTCCACGAGCTCGCCGTCGGTCACAGCGCCGATCACCCCGCGCTTGTGCTCGAGCAGGTCGGCCATCGTCTCGTCGATCGTGCCGGGGGCGAGCAGGTACCACGCGGTCACCGCGCTCGCCTGGCCGATGCGGTGGCAGCGGTCCTCGGCTTGCGCGAGCCGCGCGGGCGTCCAGTCGAGCTCGAGGAAGGCGACGTTCGACGCCCTCGTGAGCGTCAGCCCCTGTCCGGCCGCGCGCAGCGAGCAGACGATGAGCTGCGGCCCGTCGGGGCGCTGGAACTCCGCGACCGCCGCGTCGCGGGCGCTGACGCTGTCCCCGCCGAGGATGTGCGCGGCGTCCGGGAAGCGCGCGAGCAGCTCCTGCTGGATCTCGATGTGGTCGGCGAACACCACGAGCGGCTCGCCCGAGGCGAGGAAGTCCTCGATCCAGGCGAGCGCGGCGGCGAGCTTGCCGCGGCCGGCGAGCCGGCGCAGGTGGTTGAGCTGCACGAGCCGCTCGTTGCGGAGCGCGGCCCCGACCTTCGCCTCGAGCGTACGCAGGTCGAGCGGCTGCGAGCGCAGCCACGCGATCACGTCGCGCTCGGCGAGCCGGTACTCCGCCTCGTTCGAGAGCTCCACGGGGATCGGCACCTGGCGCTTCGGCGGGAGCTGCGGCAGCACGTCCTCCTTGAGCCGGCGCACGTAGCAGCGCGAGCGCAGGTGCCAGTGCAGCCGCTCGAGCGCCTCCCGGCCCCTGAAGCGGCGCGCCATGCCAGCGCCCGACTCGAAGTCCGAGAGCCGCCCGATCAGCCGCAGCTGCGCGACGAGCTCGCCGGGACGGTTGAGGATCGGCGTGCCCGTGAGCGCGAGCCGCAGCGCGCTCTGCGGCACGCGCGCCGAGAGCGACAGGCACGCCTTCGTGCGCTTGGCGCGCGGCTGCTTGCAGTAGTGGGACTCGTCGAAGACGAGCGCCCGCGGCTCGAGCGCGACCAGCGCGTCGAGGTGCCCGTCGACGATCTCGTAGTTGAGGATCACGATGTCGGCGTGGGCGGCGCCCGCCCGTGCGAAGCGCGCCTGCGAGCGCCCGTGGAGCACCGCCGTGCGGCGATGCGGCAGCCAGCGCCCCGCCTCGCGCTCCCAGTTGAGCTTGAGCGAGGCGGGGCAGACGACGACCGCGGGGTAGGCGTCGTCTGCCTCGATCGCGGCCAGGGCCTGGACGGTCTTGCCGAGGCCCTGCTCGTCGGCGATGAACGTGCGCCGCTGCGCGAGCGCGTAGCGCACGCCGGCGCGCTGGAACGGCCGCAGCTCGCCCGCGAGCGAGGGCAGCTCGAGCTCCGCGTCGTCGGCGACCGAGAGCGCGACCGTCTCCTTCGCCCGCCTGCGCTCGGAGCGCAGCTCGCGCCGCCTGGCCTCCGCCTCGGCGCTCACCTCGACGTACTCGTGGCCGTCGAGGAAGTCGTCGAGCTCGTCGAGCAGGGCGGCGTCGGCCGGCACCGCGAGCACGTGCCGCTGCTCCGCCAGCGCGAACAGCCCGTGGCGCTCGAGGGCCCGGCGCGCCTCGGTGAGCCGCAGGAACGCCTCGGCCGCGTCCACGCGCGTGTCGACCGTCAGCTCGAAGCGCTCGACGCCCTCCTCGTCGGCCCCGAGGTCAAGCAGCGCGGTCGGCGGCGGCGCGCCGGCGAGCACGGCCTCGACGGCGGCCTCGGCGACCCAGTCGAGCTCGAGCCCGTCGTGCCCAGCGGCCAGGGCGGCGACCTCGTCGTCGAGCGGTAGCTCGACCCTGCCGTCGCCGCCGTCGGCGCCGCGCCGCTCGAGCCACTCCGGCACGGTCCCGGCGAGCGAGCGCACCGCGAGCACCGGCCCATACCCGACGTCGCGCACGCTGCCGACGCCGCGCCAGCCGACCTCCGACAGCCACGCCGAGACCTCCGGCGCCACCTCGATCCGCGGGAACACCGCGAGCAGGTCCGAGATCTCCTCGGCGAACTCCGGCCGCGCGGGCACGATCCACTCGCGCGTGTCCCAGTCGAAGCGGCGGCCGGGAAGCCGCTTGACGGCGGCGTTCAGCAGCTCGTCGTAGGCGAAGCGGAAGACCAGCGCCAGCCCGCCCCGCGGGTTGGGAGCGAGCCGCACCTGCGGCGCGGCCAGCGCCTCTTCGCGGTCGGGGGAGGAGACGGACACGATCAGTGAATGTAGGACGCCGGGCGGCGGCTGTGCGTCGAGGCCGCACAGCGGCGGCTCGGCGCCGGCGGCTCGCCCGCGGCGCAGGTCGCGGTCGCCGGTGGCGAAGCGGTCGATCGGGTTCGCCGCCTGGAGGCGCCCCGCCTTCACGACGGGCGGAGCAGGAGCGCCTTCTCCGTCGCGTACTCGTCGTCGGTCAGCGCGCCCCTCTCGTGGAGCGCCGCCAGCCGCTCGAGCTGCTCGACCTGCGCGCCGTTCCGGGGCGCGCCGGGCTCGCCCGGCGGCCGGCGCCGCGCCGCGAGCGCGGCGCGGACCCGGCGCATCGCGTCGCCCGCCTGCGCGTCGGGCGCCTCGCCCGCCGCCTGCCGGCGCAGCAGCTCGATCCCCACCACGAGCAGGGCCGCGATCAGCAGGATCGGCACGAGGCTCCGAAGCGCGGGCGTGGGGCCCCAGAGGAGGAGGAGCAGGTAGAGAAGCGTCGCCACCCCGTACACCACGGCGGGCCGGTCGCGCAGCGAGGGGGCGAGCGCGCGGCGCAGGGCGCGCGCCGGGCGGGTCGGCCCCGCGAGCCACGCGGCGGTGACGATCACGAGCCCGTAGATCGCCATCGCCACGGCGATCGCCTGGAGCAGCGAGGTGCCGATCGACCAAGCCGAATGAGCGGCGGGCCGGACCGACGAGGACTTCACGAGGTCGTTCACGATCCAGTTCCCCGCGACGCGCCTGAGGAGCAGCGTGAAGACGCCGAGGCCGAAGAAGCACCAGCCCGTCGAGCGCAGCGCGAGCCGCCGCCAGCCGGAGGCGAGCGCCACCGCGAGCGCGAACAGGGACAGCGACACGATCGTGAAGACGATCGACAGGGTGCGGATCCCGTGGGCCACGTCCTGAGCTGTCGCGAGCTGGTCCGAGCGCAGGATCACGAGCTTGCCGGTGGAGGGCGGCAGCGTGACCCCGAGGCGCTGCGCGGCGCCCCGGGCCTTCGCGGCCGCGCCGCCCGCCCGCTGCCCCACCCCGAGCGTGGCGGCGAGCTCGCCGACCAGCGCGTGGAGGTCGAGCGTCACCTGCCCGTTGCCGGTCGAGGCCACCGACCCACCGCCGTCGAGGATGCGGAGCAGTTGCCGATGCGCGACGGTGTTGGCCTGCCGCCAGGCCGCCTGCACGCGCGGGCGCGCGAGCACCCGGGGCGCGGCCCGGTCGGCCAGCTCCCGCAGACCGCCGGCGGCCGGCCCCGCGAGCCCCGAGGCCTGGCTCGGGAGGGCGCTGCGGAGGTCGCCGGCGACATCCACGTTCGCGTACAGCTCGTCGACGAGGTAGACGCCCAGGGCGTCCTGGATCTGCGGGTCGGCGAGCAGCTTGCTGCTCGTGCTCGTCCAGTTGCTCGTGTCGAGCGCCTGGCGCCTGACCCAGGTCGAGAAGATCGCGACGAAGCCGGTGATGACCGCGAGCGCGAGGATCGCGCCGACCGTGAAGCGGCGGTGTCGTCGCCCCGGCGACGGCTGGGATGCGGCCGGCTCAGCGAATTCGACCACGTCGCAGCCACGCTCGCGCCTACGTGCGCGCCCGGCATCATCCCGACAGGGTGATCCGACGGCGCGCCCTGCCGGCCGGGCCGCCGCGCGCAGGCGCGCGGGCGGGTCGCCTACTCCTCGTCGGCGAGGAACATCAGCGCGGCCTTCACACGCCGGCTCACGTCCTGGGCGTTCGAGAGGTTCAACTTCATGAAGATCGCGTTGATGTGCTTCTCCACCGCCCGCTTGGTGAGGGAGAGCGAGTCCGCGATCGCCGCGTTGCTGAGGCCCCGGGCGATGAGCGCGAGCACCTCGTGCTCGCGCGCTGTGAGCTCGGACAGCGGCGACTCCCGCCGCGCCTGCGCCTCCACGAGCACCTCGACCACCCGCGGGTCTATGAACGACTCGCCGGCCACCACGGCCTCGATCGCGGAGACGAGCTGGTGCCTGTCGTGGACGTTCTCCTTGAGCAGGTACGCGCGGCCCGCCGATCCCGACGCGAGCAGCGCCAGCGGGTAGCGCGCCTCGACGAACTGGCTCAGCACCACGACCCCGATCTCGGGGTGGGTCTCCCTCAGCGCGTGGGCGACCTGGATCCCCTCGTCGCTGCCGGTGGGAGGCATGCGTATGTCCGTCACCACGGCGTCCGGCCGCTCGACGTCGATCGCCTCGAGCAGCGAGTCGCGGTCCTCGTAGGCACCGACCACGTCGAGCTGCGGCGCCTGCGCGAGGAGCTGGATCAGTGCCTCGCGCACGAGGTAGGCATCCTCGGCGACGACCACCCGGATGCGGGTGCGCCGCTCATCGAGCGGCGGGACTCTCTCGAGGGCGCCGGGCATGCAGTGCTCCCGCGGTCGAGGGCGCTCACCGCCAGTGTCGCAGAGCCGCGCGCCAGGTCAAGTTGGTCCTGACCGCCCCTGCGCACTCGTGCGTGCACCCTTGGCCCCGGGGCGGAGCGGCCTTATCGTCGGCGGGTCGAGGCGGAGACCCCGCGCGCAACGAAAAGGGAGGCCGCATGCCCTCGGTAGCCCAGGAGACTCACGACAAGCTGGCGGGCATCTCGAGCGGCGACCTCGAGGCGCTGGGAGGCGCCCTCAGCCTGCGTGACGAGTTCCGCGCGGACAGCGGGCTCGACGCGCGGACCTTCGGGCTCGTGAAGATCGCCGCGCTGATCGCGCTCGACGCGCCGCCCGCCTCCTACATGTGGCAGGTCGCGAACGCGCTCGACGAGGGCGCGAGTCCCGAGGACATCCTCGGCGTGCTGAGGGCCGTGGCCCCGCAGGTGGGCGGCCCGAAGGTGGTGGCGGCCGCCCCGGAGATCATGGTGGCGCTGGGGCTCACGCCGCCCGAGGAGACGGACGGAGGAGGGTCGTGACATGCCGCTCGTGAGGCGACGCCGCCCGCTGCTGCGGGCGGCCGCCGTCGGCGGCGGCGCGCCCCGCCGGGGGGCGCGCCCCCCCCCCGCCCCCGGATAAGAACCCCCC
>JADGHQ010000057.1 GCA_019683805.1 Thermoleophilaceae bacterium | reverse complement strand
GGTGGCGGAGCTGCGCGAGTCGCTGCAGGCGCTGGCGTGAGCTACGCGCCCGCGATCGCCACCATCCGCTCGATCGGCACCCGCGCCCGCTCGGCGAGCGCCGGGGCGACCTTCACGGTGTAGGCGTCGCCGCCGTCGCGCAGGGCGTCGCGCAGCTTCGGCAGCGTGATCATCTTCATGAAGCGGCAGACGGCGGCGCGGTTGGCCGGCACGAACGTCTTGCCCGGGTTCTCCCGCTCGAGCGGGTGCAGCATGCCCGTCTCGGTCGCGACGATGAACGTGTCCGCCGTCGACTCCCGCGCGAACTTCAGCATGCCGCCCGTCGAGAGCATGTGGGTGCGCTCGGGATCCACGTCGCCGGACGCCACGTACTCCATCACCGAGGTCGAGCAGCCGCACTCCGGGTGGATCAGGAACTCGGCACCGGGGTTCTGCTCGCGCACCTGCGCGATGTCTCCCGGGCGGATGCCGGCGTGGACGTGACACTCCCCCGTCCAGACCTTCATGCGCCTGCCGGTCACCCGCTCGACGTAGGCGCCGAGGAACATGTCAGGACCGAAGAGGATCTCGACGTCGTCGCCGTGCTCGCGGTAGATGTGCTCGACGACCTGCACCGCGTTCGAGGACGTGCAGCAGTAGTCGGTCTCCGCCTTCACCTCGGCCGTCGTGTTCACGTACATCACGACGATCGCGCCGGGGTTCTCGGCCTTCCAGGCGCGCAGCTCGTCGGCCGTGATCGAGTCGGCGAGCGAGCAGCCGGCGCCGAGGTCCGGCAGCAGGACGCGCTTGTCCGGGCTGAGGATCGACGCGGTCTCGGCCATGAAGTGCACGCCGCAGAACGCGATCACCTCGGCGTCCGTCGCGGCGGCCTGGCGCGAGAGGCCGAGCGAGTCGCCCACGTAGTCGGCGACCTGCTGGATCTCGGGAAGCTGGTAGTTGTGCGCGAGGATCACGGCGTTGCGCTCCTCGGCGAGCGCGCGCACCTCGGCCTGGAGGGCCGCGATCTCCTCAGGCGAGAGCCCGCTCGGGACTCCGGACTGGAGCGTGGGAAGCGGCAGCATGTGACAGGTACCTCGGGAGTTCGTAGCGGGCTTGGAACAAGTCTAGAGACAGACCGCGGGAGCGCTCAGCGCCGCGGGCGGCGTGTCAGCTAGAGCGGGTCGAGCAGCAGGCTCAGGTCGAGCGCCGGCGCGGAGTGGGTGAGCGCGCCCACGCTGATGAAGTCCACCCCCGTCTCGGCGATCTCGCGCACGGTCTCGAGCGTGACGCCGCCCGAGGCCTCGGTCTGGGCGCGGCCCCGGGCGCGCTCGACCGCCTGGCGCAGCTCGTCGGCGCTCATGTTGTCGAGCAGGATCCGGCGCGCCCCCGCGGCGAGCGCCTCGTCGACGTCCGCGAGCGTCGCGCACTCGACCTCGACCGGCAGGTCGCCCGCCGCCGCGAGCGCGCGGCGCGTCGCCTCGCCGACGCCGCCCGCGAGCATCGCGTGGTTCTCCTTCACGAGGATCGCGTCGAAGAGGCCGAAGCGGTGGTTCACGCCGCCTGCTGCCTCGACCGCCTGCTTCTCGAGCGCGCGCATACCGGGCGTCGTCTTGCGCGTGTCGAGGATGCGCGCCCCCGTCCCCTCGACGGCGCGGACGAAACGGGCGGTGAGCGTGGCGACGCCGGAGAGCCGCTGCAGGAAGTTGAGCGCAACCCGCTCGCCGGCGAGGATCGAGCGGGCGCTGCCGGCCACCTCGGCCACGAGCCCGCCCTCGCGCCAGCGGCCCTCCTCGACGTGGGCGTGCCAGCGCAGCGCCGGATCGACGCGGCGGAACACCGTCTCGGCCACGCGCAGCCCGGCGATGGCGCCCGGCGCCTTCTGCTCGATCCGGGCGCGGGCGCCCGCGTCCGCGGGCACGACCGCCTGGCTCGTCACGTCGCCGTCGCCGAGATCCTCGTGGAGCGCCTTGTCGATCAGCTCCTGCACGGCCACGGACTGTATCCGCGCCGCAACAATCGCCGGACGATGATGTTGCTGGATGCGATGGCCCGACTTCGAACCACGCTCGTGGCGGCGCTCGCGCTCGCCGCGCCGTCGGCGGCGCACGCCGCCGACCTGAGGGTCGACGGCCGCGGCTTCGGCCACGGCATCGGGCTCTCGCAGTGGGGCGCCTACGGCTACGCGCTGAAGGCCCACCGGCGCTACCCCTGGATCCTCGCGCACTACTACCCCGGCACCCGGCTCGTGCGCGCGCGGGAGCGCACCGTGAGGGTGCTGCTGCGCCGCGCCCGCTCGCAGACCGTCAGCGGCGCGAGCGTGGCCGTCGGCGGCGGCCGCACGGTGCGCCTGCACGACGACCGCGCCTACGAGGTGACCGCCTCGGCCGACACGCTACGCCTCTACGACACGGTCGCCCGCCGCACGAAGGTGCGCCTGCCCGCGCCGGTGCGCATCTCGGGGGGTGCGACCGTGCGCCTGCACGGCAGGGCCGACAACGGCGTGACGGGCGGCGACTACCGCGGCGACCTGCTGCTGTACCTGTCGGGACGGCGGATCGAGGCGGTGAACCGGGTCGGCCTGGAGCGCTACCTGTCCGCGGTGGTGCCGTCGGAGATGCCGAGCGGCTGGCCGGCGGACGCGCTCGAGGCCCAGGCCGTCGCGGCGCGCACCTACGCCCTCGCGACGCTCAAGCCCGGGTCGCGCTACGACGCGTTCGCCGACGTGCGCTCGCAGATGTACCGCGGCGCGACCGCGGAGACGGCGGCCACGACCGCCGCGGTCCGGGCGACGCGCGCCCGCATCCTCACCTATCGCGGCGAGGTCGCCCGCACCTACTTCTTCTCGAGCTCTGGCGGGCGGACAGCGGCGATCGAGGACGAGTGGAACGCCGCGCCGGTCCCGTACCTGCGGTCGGTGCCGGACCCCTACGACTACCTCTCGCCGGTCCACACCTGGACGGTCGTCATGCCGCTCGACCGCGCCGAGCGGTCGCTAGGGGATCTCGTGAAGGGCGAGCTCGAGGACGTCTCGGTAGTGGAGCGGAACGCCTCGGGCCGCGCCCGGACGGTCGAGGTGGTCGGCTCCCGAGGGAGCGTCACGGCGACGGCCGCCGAGATCCGCAAGCGGCTCGGGCTGCGCAGCACCTGGTTCTCGGTGTCGCTCGTCGAGTGACCGCGCGTGCGCGCGGGCGGCCCGCCGCGGCGCGCGGGCGCTAGCCCGAGCCGTCCGCGGCGCTCTCGGCCATGCCGGAGCGGCGCAGGAGCTCGGCGCGCACGAACGCGTCCAGGTCACCGTCGAGCACGCGGTTGACGTCGCCGACCTCGACGTTCGTGCGGTGGTCCTTGACCATCGTGTAGGGGTGGAGCACGTAGGAGCGGATCTGCGACCCCCAGGCGACGTCCTGCGCCTCGCCCTTCTCGCGGGCGAGCTCCTCGCGGCGCTCCTGCTCGGCGCGCTCGAGCAGCTTCGACTTGAGCATCGCCATCGCGGTCGCCTTGTTCGCCGACTGCGACCGCTCGTTCTGGCACTGCACGACGATCCCGGTCGGCCGGTGCGTGATGCGGACCGCGGAGTCGGTCTTGTTGACGTGCTGGCCGCCGGCCCCCGAGGCCCGGTAGGTGTCGATCTGGAGGTCGCCCTCGTCGATGTCGACATCGAGCGCGTCCTCTACGAGCGGCGACACCTCCACGAGCGCGAACGCCGTGTGCCGGCGCGACTGCGCGTCGAACGGCGAGATCCGCACGAGCCGGTGCACCCCCTTCTCGGCCGAGAAGAGCCCGTAGGCGTTCTCGCCGCGCGCCATGAAGGACGCGGACTTGATGCCCGCCTCCTCGCCCGGGCTTGCCTCCGCCATCTCCACCGTGAAGCCGCGCCGCTCCGCCCAGCGCATCTCCATCCGCAGCAGCATCTCCGCCCAGTCCTGGGAGTCGGTGCCGCCCGCGCCGGCGTGCACCGACACGAGCGCATCGCCCGTGTCGTAGCGGCCGGCGAACAGGCGCTCCTCCTCGAGCTCCTCGAAGCGCGACCGCAGCGCTTCGCGCTGCTCCTCGAGCTCGGCGGCGAGCGAGGGATCCTCGGACGCGAGCTCCTCGAGCGCCTCTAGGTCCTCCAGCTCCGATTCGAGCGAGCGGAAGGCCTCGAGCCGCCGCTGCACGCGCGCGTGCTCGGACGACACCTTGGCGGCCTGCGCCTGGTCGTCCCAGAACCCCGGCGCCTGCATCGCCTGCTCGAGCTCGGCGAGGCGCCTCTCCAGAGCGGCTGGGTCAAAGATAGTCCGCGAGCAGCTTGAGCTGGTCGCGGAGATCGGCCACGGCGCCCATCTACGCCTGCGCCCCGTGGCACTTCTTGAACTTCTTGCCCGAGCCGCACCAGCACGGGTCGTTGCGGCCGATGCGCTCGCGCTCGTCGACGCGCCGCTGCTCGACCTGCACCGGCGCCTCGCCCGCGGCCTCGGGAGAGTACGCGGAGGGGTCGGCGGCCGCGGCGGCCGGCGGCGCGGCCCCCGCCGCGGCCGCGGCGAGCGCGCTCGGCTGGTCGGCGGCGGTCCCGCCCGCGTACTGGTAGCCGCCCGTCGAGGTGGAGCTGCCGCCGCCGAGGCCCCAGCGCGGCGCGGCCTGCTCGGCGGGCGCGGCGCCGTTCGCGCCCTCCACCTCGACCTCGACGTGGAAGATGTAGCGCGTGAACTCGTCCCAGATCGAGTTCATCAGCGCGGTGAACATCTCGAAGCCCTCGTTCTTGTAGGCGACGAGCGGGTCGATCTGCGCGAAGCCGCGGAGGTGGATGCCCTCGCGCAGGTAGTCCATGTCGTGCAGGTGCTCGCGCCAGCGGTCGTCGATGATCTGGAGCAGGATGAAGCGCTCGAGCGCGCGCATGAGCTCCTCGCCGAGCTCCTCCTCGCGCTCGTCGTACGCCTTCACCACGTCCTCGCGGAGCTCGGAGATGAGCGCCTGCCGGTCGACGGTGCCGGGGTCGACGTCCTCGGCGGTGAGCGCGACCGGGTACATCTGCTCGAGCTGGGTGAACAGGCCGTCGAGATCCCAGTCCTCCGGGTAGTCGCCCACGAGGTACTGCTCGGCGAGGCGCTCGACGGCGTCGGCCACCTGCTGACGCGCGACGCCGGACATGTCCTGCCCCTCGAGGATGCGGTCGCGGTACTCGTAGATGACGTCGCGCTGCTGGTTCATGACGTCGTCGTACTCGAGCACGCGCTTGCGGATCAGGAAGTTCTGCTCCTCGACCTTCTTCTGGGCGTTCTCGATCTGCTTCGAGAGCATCCCGGCCTCGATCGGCTCCTCCTCGCCCTCCTTGGAGACCGGCCCGAGGCGGTCGAGGATCTTGTAGATGCGGTCGCCGGCGAACAGCCGCACCAGGTCGTCCTCGGCGGAGAGGTAGAAGCGGGACTCGCCCGGGTCGCCCTGGCGGCCCGAGCGGCCGCGCAGCTGGTTGTCGATCCGGCGCGACTCGTGGCGCTCGGTGCCGAGGATGAACAGGCCGCCGGCCTCGACCACCTTCTTGCGGTCCTCCTCGACCTGCGCCTCGATCCTCGGGAACACCTCGTCCCACGCCTTGTCGTACTCCTCGGTGCCGGGCTCGAGCCCCTGCTTCGCCAGCTCGAGGTGGGTGAGGTGCTCGGCGTTGCCGCCGAGCTTGATGTCGACCCCGCGGCCAGCCATGTTCGTCGCGATCGTGACCGCGCCGGGCCGGCCCGCCTGGGCGACGATCTCGCCCTCGCGCTCCGCGTGCTCGGGCTTCGCGTTCAGGACCGTGTGCGGGATCCCCCGCTGCTTGAGCCGCTCGGAGAGAAGCTCTGAGACCTCGACCGAGATCGTGCCGACGAGCACCGGCTGACCCTTCGAGTGGCGCGCCTCGATCTCCTTGACGACCGCCCGCCACTTGCCTTCCTTGGTCTTGTAGATCTGGTCGTTCAGATCGCGGCGGATCATCGGCCGGTTCGTGGGGATCTCGACGACCTGGAGGTCGTAGATCTTCATGAACTCGGTGGCCTCGGTGAGGGCCGTGCCGGTCATGCCCGCGAGCTTGTCGTACTTGCGGAAGTAGTTCTGGTAGGTGATCGTGGCGACCGTCTGGTTCTCCTCCTGGATCGCCACGCCCTCCTTGGCCTCGACCGCCTGGTGCAGCCCCTCGGACCAGCGGCGCCCCTCGAGGATGCGGCCGGTGAACTCGTCGATGATCTTCACCTCGCCGTCGATCACCGCGTAGTCGACGTCGCGCTTGTAGAGCGACTCGGCCTTCAGCGCCTGGATCAGGTGGTTGACGAGGTTGCCGTGCTCGGCGAGGTAGAGGTTGTCGATCCCGAGGAACTTCTCGGCCTTCTCCACGCCGCGCTCGGTGACGGCGACGGTCTTGTGCTTCTCGTCGGGCTCGTAGTCGAAGTCGGCGACCCAGTCCTTCGACTTGGCCTCCATCGTGTCGGGCTTCTTGCCCGGCTGCATGCGCTTCGCGAGCTGCGCGAACTTGTAGTAGAGGTCGGCGGCCTGCTCCGGCTGGCCGGAGATGATCAGCGGCGTGCGCGCCTCGTCGATGAGGATGTTGTCGACCTCGTCGACGATCGCGTAGTTGTGCGCGATGTAGCCGCCGTCCGGCAGCGGGCGGCGCTGGACGCGGTCGTCGACCTCGACGGCCAGGTTGTCACGCAGGAAGTCGAAGCCGAACTCCGAGTTCGTGCCGTAGGTGACGTCCGCGGCGTAGGCCTGGCGCTTGAGGTCGGGGTCGTGCTGGTCGGACTGGAGGACGCCGACCGTGACGCCGAGCATGTCGTAGATCGGCTTCATCCACTCCGCGTCGCGGCGCGCCAGGTAGTCGTTCACCGTCACGAGGTGGACGCCCTTGCCCGACAGCGAGTTCAGCACCACCGCGAGCGTGGCCGTCAGCGTCTTGCCCTCGCCCGTCTTCATCTCGGCGATCGAGCCGTCGTGCAGGACCATGCCGCCGATCAGCTGCACGTCGAAGTGCCGCATCCCCAGCGCCCGCTTGCCCGCCTCGCGGGTCAGCGCGAACGACTCGAAGAGCAGGTCGTCGAGCGGCTCCCCGTTGCGGGCGCGCTCGCGCAGGCGGTCCATCTCCTCGGCGAGCTCGTGGTCCTCGAGCAGCTCGTACTCGGGCTCGAGCTCGTTGATCCGCGCGACCTGCCGCTCGAAGGTCTTGAACTTCTTCGACTCGCCGATGCGCAGCGCGCGCTCGAGTAGCGACATGGCAGCGAGCCTAGCAATCGGGGTTCGCGGTGACAGCCTCCGGCAAGCCGCCTGCAAGCGTGCGTCCGGGGGCTCGCGCGCCCGCTACGGCGAGGGCTGCGCAGACTCGGCGGCGGCCTTCATCGCCACGCGGCGGCCGCGGCGCTTGTCGCGGTGGCGCTTGACCTGGCGCGCCAGCTCGTCGGCCGCCTCGTTGACCGCGCTCTGCCAGTTGCTGGCCGCGTCCCGCGCCCGCAGGGTGACTCCCTTGAGGTGGAGCGTGACCTCGGCGACGTGACGCTTCTCGATCGAGGGGTTGCGCTCCTCCCACAGCTCGACCTCGAGCTCCGCGAGCGGAGAGACCTGCTTGGCGACCCTCGCGAACCGCTTCTCGACTCGCTCCCTGAGCTCGTCGCCGACCGCCACGTTGCGCCCTCTGATCTCGATGCGCATCCGGCCCTCCCTGAGTTTCGCTGGCGCGGACAGGTACTGCGATGGTACCCGTCGGCAGGACGCCGCCCGCGGCGCGCCCGGCACGCCTCATCGGCCGAGCGTCCTCGCGTACGAGAGCGCCTGCACGTGCGCGCAGCCCGATTCGCGCAGCGCGGCCGCGCAGGCTGCGAGGGTCGCGCCGGTCGTGACGACGTCGTCCACGAGCACCGCCCGCCGCGGCGGCAGCGCGTCCGGTCGGACTCGCACCCCGCCAGCGAGGCGCGCGAGCCGCTCGGCGCGGCCGCGGCCGACCTGGGTCCCGCTCTCCTGCGGGCGCTCCAGGCAGTCGAGCACGGCCGAGCCGGTGCGCGCGGCGACGCCCGCCGCAAGCCGCTCCGCCTGGTTGAACCCGCGCCTGCGGGCGCGCCCGCGCGCGAGCGGAACCGGGACGAGCACCGCGCCGCGCAGCCACCCCTGCGGCAGCGCCGCGGCGATCTGGGCCGCCATTGCGTCGGCGGCGCCGAGCGCTCCGCGGTACTTCAGCGCGCGCACGAGCGCCCGCGCCGGGCCCTCGTAGGCCACGGCGGAGCGCACCGCCACCCCGCCCGCGACCGCGGGCTCGGAGCCCAGCCATCTGAGGCGGCGGCGGCAGCCGGCGCAGAGCGGCTCGAGCCGCCCGGCCGAGCGCCCGCACGCAGCGCACAGCGGAGGCGCGAGCAGCGACAGCACGGTCCGAGCGAGCATGCGCCCAGCTTGGCGGCCGCCGAGCGACGGGTGAGCACCGGAGTGCCACAATCCGCTGACGAGCGCGCGACGATTCGCCGACGCCGGTCGCGCGCGCCTTCAGCCGTGACGCACCCCCAGCTCCACTGGACCCTCGACCCGGCGTTCCTGGCCGTGCTTGCGGCGGGGACGGTCCTCTACTGCCGCCGTTTCGTCCACGCGCGCCGGGAGGCGGGCGGTCGCGGAGCCGGGCCGCGCCAGGCCGCGCTCTTCGCCGCGTTCGTGCTCGTGATGCTCGTCGCGCTCGTGTCCCCGCTCGACGGGCTCGGCGAGGACTACCTGTTCTCGATGCACATGACGCAGCACATCCTGATCGTGGACATCGGTCCGCTCCTGCTGCTGCTGTCGCTCTCGCGCGTGATCCTGCGGCCGCTCACGCGCCGGCTGGTGGCGGTGGAGCGCGCGCTCGGGCCGGTCGCGCACCCGGTCACCGGCATCTTGCTCTGGCTCGCGCTCGTCTACCTCTGGCACGTCCCGCCGCTCTACAACGCGGCGGTCGAGCACGACGCGGTGCACGCGCTCGAGCACGTGTCCTTCTTCACCGCCGGCCTGGCTGTCTGGTGGCCGCTCGTCCAGCCGGTGCCGATGCGCCACCGGCTCACAGGGCTCTGGACCTTCGCCTACATCTTCGGGGCGAAGGTCGGCCTCGGCCTGCTCGGGGTCTACCTGACCTGGTCCGACCACGTGGCCTACGGCTATTACGAGCACGTGCCGCGGATCTGGGGCCTCACCGCGCTCGAGGACCAAAACCTCGGCGGCGCGATCATGATGGTCGAGCAGTCGATCGTGCTCGTGCTCGCCTTCGCCGTCCTGTTCGTGCGGATGCTGCTGCAGTCCGAGCAGGAGGAGCTCAGGCGCGAGCGGCTCGAGGACGCCGCCACGACCGCATGAGCGACCTGCTCGCGCGCCTGGGCGTGGAGCTCCCGGTGGTGCAGGCCGGGATGGGCGGCGGGATCTCGCGCCACGAGCTCGCGGCGGCGGTCTCCGAGGCGGGCGGGCTCGGAACGATCTGCACGCTCCCTCCCGACACGCTCCGGGGCGAGCTGCGCTCGGCGCGCGAGCGGACCTCCAAGCCGATCGCGGTGAACCTGCTGCTGCCGTTCGCGCGCCGCGCCCACTTCGAGGCGGCCGCCGAGGCGGACGTGGTCGTCACCTTCTGGGGCGGCCCGCGCCGCCGCACCGCCGGGCCCTGGCTCCACCAGTGCGGCTCGGTCGCGGAGGCACGGGCGGCGCACGCCGCCGGTGCGGACGGCGTGATCGTCCAGGGAGTCGAGGCCGGCGGGCACGTGCGCGGCGTCGAGCCGGCGCTCGAGCTGCTCGCGCGCGTCCGCGACGCGCTGCCGAGCGGCTACCCGGTGCTCGTCGCCGGCGGGCTCGCGGACGCGCGCGACGTGCGCGCGGCGCTCGACGCGGGCGCGCACGCCGCCGTGCTCGGCACGCGCTTCCTGATGAGCGAGGAGAGCCGCGCGCGCCCCGCCTACAAGCAGCGCCTGCTCGAGGCGCGCGAGACGGTGCTGACCGAGCTATTCGGCTTCGGCTGGCCCGCGCCCCACCGCGTCATCTGGAACGAGGCGGCGGAGCGGTGGCTGACGCGCGAGGACCGCACGCCCGGCTGGCTGCGCGCGCTCAACCGCGCGTCCGCCCCGCTCGGGCGCCTGGCGTTCGTGGAGCGGCTCGCGGCCCGCGTCCCTCCGAGCCCCTCGCTCCCGCTGCTCTCGCCCCTGCCGCCCACTGACGGCGCGCCGAAGGCGCTGCTCGACGCGGGACCGCTCTACGCGGGGGAATCCGTGGCGCGGATCCAGGACATCCGCCCCGCGGGCGAGCTGACGCGTGCGCTGGCCGGCTCCTGAGCGGCCCTGGCGCGGCGCGCGCCCGAGCGGTTAGGGTCCGCCTGCCGTGGAGCTCACGCTGTACGTCATCCCGGGCGCCCACCCCTCGGCCTGCGCCGAGGCTGCGGTCCGCCTCAAGGGGCTGCCCTACCGGCGGGTTGCCGTCCCGCCCGTGATCCACCGCTTCTACGCGCTGCGGGCGTCGCTGCGCAGGCCGCGCTTCCCGATGCTGCGGGTGGACGGGCGCTACATCTGCCACAACGTCCGGATCATGCGCGAGCTCGACCTGATTGCCCCCGACCCGCCGCTCCTGCCGAGCGACCCCGAGCGCCGCGCCGCCGTCGAGGCCGCCGAGCGCTGGGGCGACGCTGTGCTCCAGGCCGCCGCGCGCCGCATCGCGTGGGCCGCCTTCAACCGCAACCGCGCGGCGGTCGCGAGCTACCTCGCCGACGGCTCGCTGCTGGCGCCCCGCGCCGCGCTGCGCGCCGGGGTCGCGCCGGCGGCTCAGATCGCCCGGCTCGCGCACCGGGCGTTCGCGTCGCGCGTGCGGCAAGACCTGGCCGAGCTGCCCGCGATGCTCGACCGCGTCGACGCCTGGATCGCCGACGGGACGCTCGACGCCGAGCGCCCGACCGCCGCCGACCTCCAGATCGGGTCGAGCGTGCGCATCCTCTCGACGTTCGCGGACGTGCGGCCGTGGCTGGACGGGCGGCCGTGCGACGCGCACGCCCGCCGCCTGTTCCCGCGCTACCCGGGTGAGATGCCGGCCGGCACGCTCCCGGCCGCGTGGGTCGGCTAGCCCCGCCGGCGGGGGACGCGCGGCCCCGGGCCGCGGCGCGGACGCAGCGGGTCGCGCTCCGGCGCACGCCGGGGCTCCGCCTCCCGCCGCTCGCGCTCGGCCTCGTGCCCCTGGCCGGGCTCGTCCGGCCAGTGCCCGTAGCGGTCGAAGAACTCGCGCGCCCGCTCCTCCTTGCCGCGCTCGGTGTCGCCGACCACGCCGTAGCGGAAGATCACGTTCAGCATCAGGATCGCGATGCCCGCGCCCATGAACATCGCGCCGCCCTCGACGGACACGTCGTCGCCCTGGGAGAGGATCGCGACCCCGGCGATGAACGACAGGCCCGCTATCCCGTAGCGGACGAACCACAATCCGGCGCTGCGCCAGCTCACGTCGCTGAGTAAAGCACCGGCGGAGCCGCCGCGCCCGTCAGCCGTCGTACGGCCGCACGCCGGCGAGGATCCCCGTGTGCCCGACGATCGCGTCGATCACGATCGCCTCGTCCGCGACCTCGGTGCCCGGGAGCACCACCGAGCCGCGCAGCGAGGCGCCGCGCCCGATGCGGGAGCCGTCGCCGATCGCGAGCGGCCCCATCAGGCGGGCGCCCGCGCCGATCTCCACGTTCGCGCCGATCCAGATCGGCCCCTCGACCTGCTCGGCGGCGTCGATGTCGCTGCCCGAGTCGACGATCACCCCGTCGCCGCGCGCCTCGCCCGGGATGTCGAGCCGGAGCGCCCCCTCGAGCGCGTCGAAGGTCCCCTGCCGCAGCTCCCCCAGCGACCCCACGTCGTTCCAGTAGTCCTTCGTCTCGTGGACGAAGAAGGGGACGTCGTGCTGGAGCAGGCGCGGGAAGACGTCCTGCGCCCAGTCCACGAACGGCTCCTTGGGGAAGAAGTCGAAGATCTCGGGGCTGAAGCAGTAGATGCCGCAGTTGCCGAGGTCCGAGAGCGCCTCCGCGGGGTCCGGCTTCTCCTGGAAGCCCTGGATGCGCCCGTCCGAGTCGTGGACGACCACCCCGTACTCGCGCGTGTCGGAGACGCGCTTGACCGTCAGCGTGGCGATCCCGCCGCTGCTTCTGTGCCGCTCGACGAGCGCGTTCAGGTCGACGTCGGTGAGCGCGTCGCCCGAGACGACGACCACGAGCTCGTCGCCGAAGAACTCCGCCGCGTTGCGCACGCCTCCCGCGGTGCCGAGCAGCTCCTCCTCGTAGCGGTACTCGATGCGGTCGCCGAAGTAGTCCCGGATCGTGTCGGGGAAGTAGTGGAGGTTGGCGATCACCTCGTCGAAGCCCTGGCGCTCCAGCAGGCGCAGGATGTGCGCCATCACGGGTCTGTCGAGCACCGGCACCATTGGCTTCGGCAGCTCGTAGGTGATCGGCCGCAGCCGCGTCCCGAGGCCCGCCGCTAGGACCATCGCCTTCATGCCGCGGGCACGCTAGCGAACGCGCAGGGCATATGCTCGGCGCGATGGAAGGAGGCTGGCCGTGGCTGAGCGGGTGATCGTCACCGGCGCGGGCGGCTTCGTGGGCGCGGCGCTCTGCCGCCGGCTCGCGGCCGACGGGCACGAGGTGGTGGGCCTCGACGTCTCCGAGGCGGCGGAGGCGCGCGTGCGCGCCTCGGGCGCCGAGTTCCGCCTCTGCGACACGACCGACCGCGCCGCGCTCGACCAGGCGCTCGCCGGGGCCGTGCGAGTGGCCCACGCGGCCGCCGTCGTGGGCGACTGGGGCCCGCGCGCGCTCTACGAGCGCGTCAACGTGCAGGGGACGGCGAACGTCATCGACGCGGCCCGAGCCGCGGGCGCGGAGCGCGTCGTGCACGTGTCGTCCGTGGCGGTGTGGGGCTACGAGCTCCAGCGCGACGTCGGCGAGGACGAGCCGCCCCACCCCTGCGGCAACCCCTACATCGACACCAAGGGCGAGTCGGAGCTCGTGGCGCTCAGCAAGGGCGCGACGGTGGTGCGGCCGGGCGACGTGTACGGGCCGGAGTCGACCCAGTGGGTCGTGCGGCCGCTCGCGCTCGCAAGGCGCGGGCGCCTGATCCTGCCCGGGCGCGGCGACGGCCTGCTCACGCTCGTCTACATCGACGACCTCGTCGACTGCATCGTGCGCGTCCTGACCGTCCCCGAGGCGGCCGGGAAGGCGTTCACGGCCTGGGACGGCCACGCGGTGACGGTGCGGGAGTACTTCGAGCGGCTCGCGCGGATGGCGGGCAGCAGGGTGAGGTCGGTGCCCCTGCCAGCGGCGGTCGCCGTAGGCGCGCTGCAGGAGCTCGCGGCACGGGTGCGCGGCGGCCGCCCCGACTTCACGCGCGCCTCGATCACGTTCCTCTCCCGCAAGGCTCTCTACCCGAACGCCCGGGCGCGCGAGCTGCTCGGCTGGGAGCCGCGCGTAGACCTCGCGGAGGGGACGGGCCGCGTGGAGGAGTGGGCGCGGTCCTCCGGGCTGCTCTAGCGCCACGAGGGCGAGCTTGCGCGGCGCCGCCCGCCCCGGCGGCTCAGATCGGGTCGAGCAGGAACACCGCGATGCGGCGGTGCGAGGCGCGGCGCTCGTACTGCGACCAGCCGGGGTAGACCCGCAGCCCCTGCTCCCAGATCCGCTCGCGCACCTCGCCCTCGACCTCGCGCGCGCGGAAGCGGCGCGTGACCCCGTCGACCGTGACCTCGCCCTCGGGGTTGGCGCGCAGGTTGTGGTACCAGCCGGGGTGCGCCCGCTGCCCGAAGTTCGAGGCGATCACGGCGAGCCCGTCGCTCGTCGGCAGCCCGAGCACCGGCACGGTGCGCGGCCGCCCGCTCCGCGCCCCTGTCGTCGTGAGCATCACCACCGGGATGCCTGACAGGAGGCTCGCGAGCGTGTGGCGCCCGCGCGTGAGGCGGTGGACCGGCCGGTCGATGCGGTGCAGGGCGCGCGCGAACAGCCACGAGCCGGGCCCGCTCGCCGCGAAGCGGCGCAGGAATCGCTGGGCGGCGTTCGCGCGGTCGTAGGCGATGAGGTGGGTGCCGAGTCCCGGAGCGAGCATCGCCTTCATCGGCGCCGGAAGCTAGCGCATCGCCGCACGGCGGCGCCGGCGCGCCGGCCCCGCCCGCCGCTGTCAGGCCGCGCCGGGGCACATCGACCCATCGTTCGATGGCGATGGGAAGGGAAGAGGTGACAATGGCGATTCGGAGCGTGTGCGGCTGGCTGCTCTTCCGGGCGGGTCGAGTCGCGCTGCGCACCGCGGCCGTGGCATTGCCGCGAGAGGTTCCGCTCGGGATCGTTCTGGCCGAGCTCGACGAGGCCCTCAGCTCGGTCGATCGAGCTGCCGCAGGGCCTCCATCACCCGATCGAGCCCCACTTTGCTGACGAGCCGTCTGGCCTCGACGGCGGCGAGGTGCTCGCGGTACTCGCGGAAATAGGTCGGGTCCACACCCACCGCGCGGGCGATGAGCTCCATGTTCTCGACCGTGGGGCGGGCCACCCCGCGCGCAAGGTGCCCGATGTAGCCGTGCGAGAGGCCCTTGCCCTTCGCGTCCACCGAGCGGGTCAGGTCCGCGAGCCCCCGGAAGCTCAGGCCCTGTCGCTCCATCACCTCGCGCAGCGCCTCGGGAAAGGGCTTCCGGCTGGGCGTCACGAGG
>JADGHQ010000056.1 GCA_019683805.1 Thermoleophilaceae bacterium | reverse complement strand
TGCGGCCTTCGCGGCGCCTTGACGCCCCGCTCGCCCGTCCTAGTGACGATCGCGAGGAGGTGAAGTCGGTCTCTTGAAAATCGTGAGCAGGTCGAGGACGGAGGCGCCGAGCTCGCTCTCCGAGCGGCGGTCGAGCGTTCGGCGGGGCGGCCCTGCGCGCCCGCTGCGGATCGCGATGCTGGCGCCCCCATGGATCCCGGTGCCGCCGCCCGGGTACGGCGGGATCGAGGCCGTTGTCGACTTGCTCACGCGCGAGCTCGTTCGCCGCGGGCACGACGTCACGCTCTTCGCGGCTCCGGGCTCGCGGTCGCCGGCCGAGGTGCGGACGCTGCTCGATCGGCCCCACCCCGACGAGATCGAGCGCTCCCTGCACGAGGTCGATCATGTGGCGCGCGCGTTCGCGGAGATCGACGCGGCCCGCCGGCGCGGGCGCCCGTACGACGTCGTGCACGACCACTGCGGCTTCGCGGCGCTCGCCATGGCCGACCGGCTCTCGACGCCGCTCGTGCACACCCTGCACGGGCCGTTCACCCCCGACACCACGCGCTTCTACGCGCACCACGGCCGCAAGGCGCACATGGTGGCGATCAGCCACGCCCAGCTCGGCGACGGGCCGCCGACGCTCGAGGCTGCGGGTGTCGTGCCCAACCCGATCGACGCCGACGAGTGGCCGCTCGTGCGCGACAAGGAGCCGTTCCTGCTGTGGGTCGGGCGCATGACCGCCGACAAGGGCCCCCACCGCGCGATCGCCGCCGCGCGCGAGGCGGGGATGCGGCTCGTGCTCGCCGGCCCCGTGCAGCCGGGGCAGGAGCGCTTCTTCGAGCGGGAGGTCGCGCCGATGGTCGACGGCGAGCAGATCGCCTACGTCGGCGAGATCGCCGGCGCCGCGAAGAAGCGCCTGTTCTCGCGCGCGCGGGCGCTGCTGATGCCGATCCGCTGGCCGGAGCCGTTCGGCATGGTGATGCTCGAGGCGATGGTCTGCGGGACGCCGGTGATCGCGTTCCCGGAGGGGGCGGCGCGCGAGCTCGTGCTGCCGGCCGAGACGGGCTTCCTGGTCGACGACGAGCGGGCGATGGCGCGCGCGTGCCGGGAGGTGGGCGCGATCGACCCGGAGCGCTGCCGCGCGGCCGCCGTCGCGCGTTTCGACGTGCGAGCCGTCGCTGACGCGTACGAGCGCATCTACCGGCGCGTCGCGGGCGTCCCGGCGACCGTCCCCGAGGCGGCCGCCGAGCCCGACGGCTCCGCCTGGCTGCGGCGGCCGGCGGTGGTCATGGAGAGCCCGGCGGCTGGGTAGGCGTCGCTTCGACGATGGTCGAACGCCGAGTCGCCCAGCCGGGAGGCCCGCCCGAGCGCCGCGTCAGCCCGCGCGGCGAGGAGTTCGAGGTCGCCGGGCCCGCCGCGCCGGTCGAGCTGATGGGCGCCCCGCCGATCCCGGCGGAGGCGCGCGCCGAGCTGCTCGTGCTCAAGTCGGGAGGGACCTTCCTCTGCGCCCGGCCGGACGGCGACATCCGCGCGCGCGCCGCGAGCGGCGAGGGCCTCTACGCGCACGACACCCGGCACCTCTCGGAGCTGCGGCTGGCGCTGGCGGACGCGCAGCCGGTGCTGCTGTCGCATTCGGTCGACTCCGGCCACCGGGCGGTCGTGAACGCGACGAACCCCGACATGCGGGACGCCGGGGGCGTTAGCGTCCCGCAGGAGACGCTCAACATCCGCCGCACGCTGCTCGTCGCCGATCGCCTCTACTGCTCGCTCGAGCTGCGCAGCTACTGCCCCGGCCCGGTCACGGTCCCGCTCTCGCTGTCGCTCGCCGCCGACTTCGCCGACGTCTTCGAGGTCCGCGGCGTGCGCCGCCGGGCCGCCCGCGGCCGCGCCATGGTGCCGAACGTCGAGGCGCCGGGCGCGGTGGTGTTCGGCTACGAGGGGGAGGACGGCCTCTTCCGCGACACGCTCGTCGAGCTCGACCCCGCGCCGAGCGCGAGCGAGGTTGACGGGGAGCGGGCCCATCTGCGCTGGGAGGTAGCGCTCGAGCCCGGCGAGGTGCGCCGCGTGCTGGTCACCGTGCTGCCGTCCTCCGGCGAGCGCCGTCCGCCGCGGCGCCCGTTCGAGGTCGCGGCGGCGGAGCAGGACCGCGACCTCGAGCGCTGGGTCGGCGAGTGCGCGCGGATCGAGACCGACAACGAGCTCGTGCAGAGCGTGGTCGCCGCCTCGATCCGCGACATGCACGCGCTGCTCATGCCGGTGCGCGGCGTGCGCATGCCGGTCGCGGGGATCCCCTGGTTCGCCGCGCCCTTCGGCCGCGACGCGCTGGTGTCGAGCTACGAGTGCCTGCTGCTCAACCCGCGGCTCGCGCGCGACACGCTCATCGTGCTAGCCGCGCTGCAGGCCGATGCGGACGAGCCGTGGCGGGACGCCGAGCCGGGGAAGATCCTGCACGAGCTGCGCGAGGGGGAGCTGGCCCGCGCGGGGCTCGTCCCGCACACCCCGTACTACGGCACGGTCGACGCGACGCCGTTGTTCGTGATGCTCGCCGCGGCGTACTGGCGCTGGACGGCCGACCTCGAGACGCTGAGCGCGCTGCGCCCGGCCCTCGACGCGGCGCTCGAGTGGATCGATCGCTACGGCGACGGCGACGGCGACGGCTTCGTCGAGTACGAGCGCCGCTCCCCCGCCGGGCTCCTCAACCAGGGCTGGAAGGACTCGGACGACGCGCTCGTCCACGCGGACGGCACGCTCGCGCAGGGGCCGATCGCGCTCGTCGAGGTGCAGGGGTACGTCTTCCTCGCGAAGCTGAGGATCGCGGACGTCTACGACGCGCTCGGCGAGCCCGACCGCGCCCGCGCGCTGCGCGCCGAGGCCGAGGCGCTGCGCGCGGCCTTCAACGAGGCGTTCTGGAACGAGGAGGAGGGGACGTTCGCGCTCGCGCTCGACGGTCGCAAGCGGCAGGTCGCGAGCGTGACCTCGAATCCGGGCCACTGCCTGTACTGCGGGATCGTCGTCCCTGACAAGGCCGCGCCGCTCGCGGAGCGGCTGATGGCGCCGGACATGTTCAGCGGCTGGGGCGTGCGCACGCTGTCGGCGCAGTCGCCCGCCTACAACCCGATGAGCTACCACAACGGCTCGGTCTGGCCGCACGACAACGCGATCGTCGCGGCGGGCCTGAAGCGCTACGGCTTCGGGGACGCGGCGCTGCGCATCGCGACGGCGCTGTTCGACGTCGCGGCCCGGGCGCGCGACCGCCGGCTGCCCGAGCTCTTCTGCGGATTCGAGCGCGGCGCGGGCGCGGACGTCGTCGGCTACCCGGTCGCCTGCATGCCGCAGGCGTGGGCCGCCGCCGCTCCCTTCATGCTGCTCCAGGCGACCCTCGGCATCACCGCTCACGCCCCGACCGGGACGCTCGGCGTGATCGAGCCGCGGATGCCCGACTGGCTCGGGCGCGTGGAGCTCGACCGCGTCCGCGTGGGCGAGGCGAGCGTGAAGCTCGCGTTCACGCAGGTGGACGGCGTCACGACCTTCTCCCTGCTCGAGCAGCAGGGCGACGTTGCGGTCACGCTGACGGCCACGCCCCGGTGAGCGCGCGGCGCGCCGCCGACGGCCGGGCTCAGCCGGCGACGCCCTCGAGCTCGATCAGGCACCCGGCCTCATCGGGGTCGCGCGGCACGAAGCCGGTCAGCCGGGCGTCTGGCAGCAGCACGTCGAGCAGGCCCAGCGTGATGCCCCTGTGGAGCGTGCAGACGACGGTCCTGCTCTCGCGGGCGGCGTCGCGGTAGGGGCAGTTGCAGAGGCAGTGGGTCAGTCGGCCGGCGGGCCCGCGGTCGGTGCGCGGCTGGAAGCCCAGCGCGGTCAGCGCGGCCTCCATCGCTTGACCGCCGTCGCCTGCGTCGCGCGGGGCGAGCTCCCGCCCGATCTCGCGGCCGGCGCGCTCGACCTGTCGGAGCCGCCCCGGCCCGGCGGGGATCGCGCGCGCGAGCCAGCGGCCGAGGTCGGCGTACGCGGCAGGGGCGCCGCCGGCCGGGCGCGCGCCGGGCGCGATCGCCCAGACGTCGCGCGGCCGGCCGCGCTCGCGCCGCTCGCGGCCGCGCACGAGGAGCCCCGCGTCGAGCATTCGCTCGAGGTGCGCGCGCACGCCGTTAGGGTGCAGGCCGAGCCGCTCGGCGAGCTCGGCCGTCCCGGCCGGCCGCCTCAGCTCGCCGAGCAGCGCGAACAGGCGCGCGCGCGTCGGCTGCGCGAGCACGTCCTCGGGGTCGATCGCGAGCGGGAGGTCCACGATCGGCGAGTTTCGCACAGCGAAGGTGGGAAAACCAGTGCCGGCACGCCGCAGACGCTCGCTCAGGCGTCGCGCCCGTCGGCCGCCTCGGCGCCGTCGGGCCGGTCGGCCAGCGCGCGCTCCCAGTTCGCGAGCGTCGAGAGGCGGTGGCGCTCCATCGCCTCGCCCGCGGCGTCGGGATCGCGCTTGCGCAGGCCGGCGACGATCTCCCGGTGCTCGCGCTGCGCCTCGGGAATCGAGTCCGGCAGCAGGGCGAACAGCGCCATGCGGCGCCGCGTCTGCCACAGCCGCTCCCAGAGGTCCTCGATCAGCTCCCTGACCGGCTCCGGCACCGGGCGCTCGATCGCCTCGTGCAGGCGCCGGTTGGCGCGTGTGTACGCGATCGCGTCCCCCGCCTCCATGGCCTTCTCCGCCTCCGCCAGCGCGCGCTCGACCGCGGCCAGCGACGAGTCGGTGTGGCGCGAGGCGGCCTCGCGCACCGCGAGCACCTCGAGCCACATGCGGATGCCGATCGTCTGCAGCACCGCGTCCTTCGAGATGCTCGTCACGGTCGCGCCGCGGTGGCTCTCGAGCGTCACGAGGCCGTCGCCCTCGAGCATCCGCAGCGCGTCCCGCACGGGCATCACGCTCAACCCCAGCTCCTCCGCCAGCGGCCGCAGGAGCAGCCGCGTGCCTGGCGGGATCCTGTCGTTGAGGATCCGCCGGCGGAGCTCCTGGTATGCGTAGTCGCTCTTGGTGAGGTGACCGGGGCCGGATTGACGCTTAGCCATTGACGCCGTCCTGGGTTACCTCACGGGGATTATCGCGGCGCCGCGGTCGGTGAGCGCCCGCTGCCCTCACCCTCTCACGATGTTCCGCCCCTGCTCGCGCAGGAACTGCTGGACGTAGCGGGGACCGAGGCCGCCGCGGTTCGTCGACCCGGAGCCCTTCCAGCCGGGGTAGGTCTGCTGGCCCGGCCAGCCGCCGGTCGTGGCGCCGGCTGCGCGGTTCACGAACAGCGTGCCCGCCTCGATGCCCTCCAGGAACGTCTCCACCTCCTCGGGATCCTCGCTGAAGACCCCGGCGGTGAGCCCGTACACCTGGTCGTTGGCCCGGCGCAGGGCCTCCTCGAGCGATCCCACGCGCTCCACGACGAGGAGCGGCATGAACTGCTCCTCGCGGATGAGCCGGTGGCCCTGCGGCAGGCCGGTGACGATCGTCGGCTCGACGTAGTAGCCGTTCGAGAGCGCGCCCTCGCGCAGCGTCCTGCCGCCGAAGGCGACGCTGCCGTCGGCGCGGGCCTCCGCCGCGCCGCGCTCGAAGCGCTCGTAGGCCTCCTGGGTGTGCACCGGGCCGAGGCGCGCCCCGGGGTCGGTCGGGTCGGCCACGCGCCACTCCGCCGCCAGCTCGGCGAGCGCCGCGACGAGCTCGTCGTGGACGCTCTCGTGCGCGAGCACGCGCGAGCACGCCGAGCACTTCTGGCCGCTGAGGCCGAAGGCCGACCGGGTGATGCCCGACGCCGCCTTCGAGAGGTCGGCGTTGGCGGTGACGATCGCCGGGTTCTTGCCCCCCATCTCGACGATGCAGGGCCGGGCGTATCCGGCGTCGCTGAGGAAGCGTGCGGCGATCTGCTGGCCGACGGCGTAGGAGCCCGTGAAGACCAGCCCGTCGAGGCCGCGCGCGGAGACGAGCGCGCGGCCGGTCGCGTCGCCGCCCGTGACGAGGTTGAATACCCCGGCGGGCAGGCCGGCGTCGATCAGGATCTCGGCGAGCAGCACGGCGATGCGCGACGTCGTCGGGGACGGCTTGGCCACGACCGTGTTGCCGGTGAGCATCGCCGCGGCCGCCGGCCCGAGCACGAGCGCGAGCGGGAAGTTGAACGGCGCGATCACGCCGAAGACGCCGAACGGCCGCATCACGGAGACGTTCTCGTGGCGCTCGGGATCGGCCGCCTCCAGCGGGATGTCGAACCCGTCCTCGGCCTGCCGGCTGTAGTACTGGATGAGCCCGATCGCCTCGTCGACCTCGCCCAGCGACTCGATCCGGTTCTTGCCGACCTCGAGGGTGAGCGTCGCCGCGAGCTCGCCCGCGCGGCGCCCGATCTCGTCCGCGGCGCGCGCCAGGATGGCGGCGCGCTCGCCGACAGGCGTCCGCGCCCAGGCGGGCTGCGCCTCCCGCGCGGCCGCGACCGCCGCCGCGACGTCGTCCGCCGACGCCGTCGCGAAGGTCCCGAGGACCTCGTCCAGCGCCGCGGGGTTGCGCTCCTCGAACGTCCCGTCGCCGCCCTCGCGCCACTCCCCGCCGATCAACAGGCGGTGACGGCCGATCTCGGCGCGGACCTTGGCGAGCCCCTGCTCGAAGAGGGCGTTCGCCTCGCTGCTCAGCTCGGTGGTGGTGTAGTCGATCGTCGTGCTCATCGCTTCCTAGCGGTCACCAGCGGGCAGGCACGCCCGTGTCGGTCGGACCCAGCGGGCGGCCGAAGCGGCACTCCGTCAGGTCGATCTCGGGCTCCTGGCCCGCCATCAGTTGCGTGATCAGCCGGCCCGTCACCGGCCCGGCCGCGTTGCCGAAGACGTGGCCCGCGGCGATGAAGAGGCCCGGCCTCGCCTCGTCGATCACCGGCACCATGTCGGTCGTGTAGGGCAGGACGCCGGCCCACGTGCGGGCGACCGGCGCGTCGGCCAGGGCCGGGAAGTCCTCGCCGATCGCCTCCGCGGTCGCCCGCAGCCCGGAGAGCGTCGGGCGCAGGTCGATCTCGGCCGGGTAGTCCATCGGGCACCCGACGAGCACCTCGCCGCTCGCGCGCTGGGCGACGAGCTGGAGCATCTCGATGCCCTGCTCGGACTCGTACGGCGCCCGGAAGAGCTCGGGGTCCCAGGACGGCAGCTCGCGGAAGAGCGTGTACTGCTTGGTCGCGAGCGGTCCGTACACGACCGGTTGGATCTGGAACGGCAGCGGCTCGGTCGCGACGACCTGCAGGCGCTCGCCGCCGACCGGCAGGTCGATCCCGGCGGACTTGAGGAGCGGGTTGCTCCACGCGCCCGCGGCCATCACGACCGCGTCCGCCTCGACCCTGCCGTGGTCGGTTTCGACGCCGACGACCTCCTCGCCCGAGAAGACGAGGCCCTCGACGGAGACCCCCTCGCGGATGTCGGCGCCTTCGCGGCGAGCGCCCGCGGCGAGCGCCCGGACGACGGTCGGCGTGTTGATCTGTGCGTCCTCGGAGCAGAAGCTCGCGCCCAGGACGTCGGGGCGGATCGGCGGCACCAGGCGCCGCACCTCCGCGCCGTCGATCAGCTCGATGTCGAGGCCGTCGGCGCGCCGCGCCGCGACGAACTCCTCGAAGACCGCGCCCTGCTGCTCGTTGTTGAAGTAGATCAGCCCGCCCCGGGCGCGGAACTCGAAGCCGCCGGGCAGCTCCTCGAGGAGCTGCGGGTACAGCGCGCGGCCCGCGCGCGAGATCTCGAGCGCGAAGCCGGGGTTGCGGCAGTGCAGCCACACGAAGCCGGGGTTGCGGCCGGACGCGCCGAAGGCGATCGTCTGCTTCTCCAGCAGCGTGACCTTCATCCCCTCGCGGGCGGCGAAGTAGGCGGTCGCGCAGCCGACGATCCCTCCGCCTACGACGACGACGTTCCGGCTCATCGGTCGGCTCCGGCCGGGTCGGGGGCGAGCAGGGCTAGCACTTCTGAGGCCTCCTCGGTGTCGTGTTGGGCGTGTTGCTCGTAGTAGCCGCGGCGGCTCATGCGGTACTGGCCGACGGCGCGCAGGTCCGCGAGCAGCTCGGCGACCTTCACCGCCATCAGGTTCGGGTTGACGATCGCCAAGTCGGCGAGCTCCGTCGCTCCGCGCAGGACGGCCTGCTCGTAGCAGGCCGCGACGATCGTGCAGCCGAGCAGCGCGACCTCGGCGCGGTCGTGCTCGAGCACCTCGCGGCAGCGCGCGTGGGCGTCGCGGGCGACCGCCGCGGGGTCGCCGATCATGTCGTCGACGAACCACTCGATCGCCCGCACGGAGCGGCAGTTGGGCTCCAGGCCGTAGAGGCGGATGCGGTCCTCGATCTCGGGGACGGCCTTGTGATGGTCGGTGACGACCGCGAAGCGGTGGCCGAAGGGCCGCGAGAGCATCGCCGAGGCCTCGAGCGGCCCGACGACCGGCATGTCGGTGAGCTCGCGCGCCTGGGTCAGCGCCGGGTCGTAGCAGCAGCCGATCACGAAGGCGTCGAACCCGTCGCGCTCGGCCTGGACGACGGCCTTGAGCACCTCGACCTCGACGAGGTGCTTGGGGACGTAGTAGTCGATGTTGCGCGGGCAGTCCTCGAGGTGGCGGATCTCGAGCTCGGTCCCCGAGCGCAGCGACGGCGCGATCGTCTCCTCGACGATCGCGTCGTAGGCGTCGGTGCCGAAGGGGTTCAGGAAGCAGATCTTCGACATGGGCTCCTCAATGGGCGTATCCGCTGTAGTAGTCGCTGTGCGCGGTGACGGTCGAGTCGCGGCCGGCGAAGCGGTTCGGGTCGAACGAGCGCAGCAGGGGATCGCGGCCGAGGCCCGCGATCTCGCGCGCGAGCAGCTCGGCGGAGAGCGGCGCGAGCAGGATGCCGCGGCCGGACCAGCCGTTGAGCGCGAAGAGCCCGGGAAGCTCCGAGTGTTCGCCGACCAGCGGGCGCTTGTCCGGGGTGGTGTCGTACACGCCGGCCCACTGCCGGATGACCCGCAGCTCGGCGAGGCGCGGCGCCTTCTCGAGCACGACGCGGGCGGTCCGGCCTAGGAACTTCACGCTCGACTCCTCGTTCATCCCGAACGGCTCGTCGACGTCGACCACGCCGGCGACGAGCTCGCCGCGCAGCGTCTGGTTGAACCAGCCCTCCTGCGGGCGGTAGAAGGTGACGGCGGGGGTCATGAAGGGCTTGCTCGGCTCGGTCACGAGGACCTCGCGGCGGATCGGCGAGTTGGGGATCTCGACGCCGCAGGCGCGGGCGAACTCGCCGGAGCGGCCGCCCGCCGCGTTGACGACGGCGTCGGCCGGGAGCGTCCGGCCGTCCGCCAGGACGACGCCGCTGACGTGCCCGCCGGTCACCTCGACGCCGGTCGCCCGGACGCCGATCTCGAAGCGCACGCCCGCCTCGCGGGCGAACAGGTAGTACGCGTAGACGGCGGCGTCGTGGTGGACGATCGCCGCGTCGCCGATGACGCCCCCGACCGGCCGCTGGCCGCCTTGGAGGACGGGCACCGCGCTCAGCACCTCGGACGGCTCGACGACGCGGGCGCGCGCGTCGTGCTCGTCCCACATCGGCTGCATCGGCTCGACCACCTCGCGCTCGTCCTCGCCGTAGAGCACCCAGACGTAGCGCGTCGGATACAGCAGCGGGTTGCGTCCTCCGGTGATCTCGTCGACGCGCGTCCACTTGTCCGACGCGCGGCAGGAGAACTCGGTCAGGTCGGGCGTGAGCTGCATGCGGCGGACCCGACCGACGTTGCGCGACGAGTTGCCGGCGCCCGGGTAGCGCGCCTCGACGACCGTCGCCTCGACGCCGTGGCGGCGCAGCTCCACGGCGAGCGCGAGGCCCGCGATCCCGGCGCCGACGATGACGCTACGCATCGGCGGCGAGCTCCCCGAGGGTCACGGGCCGGGCGAGCGGGCGCGCGCGCGTGGGGGCCGCGTCGACGCCGAGCTCGCGCAGCGTCGCGAGCACGGTCGCGCTGCAGAGCTTCCCCTGGCAGGGCCCGGTCATCGCCCCGGTGCGCCGCTTGACGAGCTCGGCCTGGTGGAACCCCTGCGCCACGCAGGCCTTGAGGTCGGAGACGCGCACGTCCTCGCACAGGCAGGCCATCGCGTCGCAGGCGGCGGGCACGTCGGGAACGCCCGAGGTCGTCGCGGCGGCCTCGCCGCGCACCTCGAGCCAGGGCGGCGTGTCGTCGAGCGCGAGGATCGGCAGGCCGTCGGTTGTGAGCGAGGCGGTCGCGCCGGCCTGCAGGGCGAGCTCGAGCGCCGGCTGCCGGACGCCGACGACGAACAGGTCGCACGGGATCCGGCCCCTGTCGGTCACGATCGCGCGCACGCGGCGCCGCCCCCGGATCGCGCGCGGCGCGCGGTCGTCCATCCAGACGAG
Organism: Thermoleophilaceae bacterium; assembly: GCA_019683805.1. Lineage (GTDB taxonomy): Bacteria > Actinomycetota > Thermoleophilia > Solirubrobacterales > Thermoleophilaceae > JADGHQ01. The sequence goes on along the minus strand of JADGHQ010000056.1, from coordinate 4,614 downwards.
CCGCAGGCCGTGGCTGGTGGCGAGGCTCTCGATGCGCCGCCGCTGCTCGCGCGGCGCCCAGGCAGCGACGCGCAGGCCGCGGCGCAGCGCGCCAGAGCCGGCGTAGGTCTCGGCGGCCTGGATCCCCACGACCCCGGGCAGGTCGTTGCCGGGGATCGGCGGCAGCCGCTCGTAGCTGCCGGTGGCGAGCACGAGCCGCTCGAAGCGGACGGCGATGAGCCTGTCGCCGCGCAGCACGCCGAGCGTGCGCCCGGGATAGACGCCCAGCGGCACGTCGCCGCTGTCGGGGTCGACGACGAACGCGCCCGGCTCGGCGGCCGCGGCGCCGACCACGGCGACCTCCACCTCGACCTCCTCGTAACGGCGCGGCCGCACGGCGGGCGCCTGCGCTGCGAGCGGGCCAGCGGAGGAGAGATGGCGCAGGACGTGCAGCGACAGCCGGCGCAGGCGCCGCGGACGCAGGAACCGGCGCTCGTAGAACCACGGCGGGAAGAAGGCGGCGATGAGGCCGAGCGGGCGCAGGAGGTCGCGCTGGGTCGGGGGCGGAGCGGCGTGCGCCGCGACCTGGCAGGCGAGCGCGCGTCCGTCGGGGCCGACGATCTCGCACTGCGAGCAGTAGCCCTTCGCGCACATCGGGCCGCGCGGGCGGCGCAGGCGGAAGCTCGAGGAGAGCGCGGGCGCGTCGCTGCGGATCGCCTCGCTTGCGACCGTGGCTGGGAGCTTGGGGTTCACGGGTGCCGGGAAGCCGCCATCGTTATTTGTGATAACATAGCACATCATGAGTGAAACGCCCACTGTCTCTCCAGTCACCCCCCTTGAAGAAGTCGCGCGGCGCGTCGTCGCCGATTACCTCGGCACGAAGCCCGGCGAGCGGTTCCTGCTGGTGACTGACGCGACCGTGGCGCACGAGCTGTCCGACGCGATCCTCAGCGCGGCGCGAGACGTCGGGGTCGACCCGGCGCACGCGCGCATCGCGACCCGGCGCACGAGCGGCGAGGAGCCCCCCGAGCCCGTCGTCGCCGCGATGGTCGCGGCGGACGTCTGCCTCTGCATCGCATCGAAGTCGATCTACCACACGAACGCGAAGGGCCGGGCGCAGGCGGCGGGCACCCGCGGGTGCTTCAACGCGCCGGCCGGCCTGGACGCCTGGACCACCGGCGCGATGGCCGCCGACTACACCGAGATCCGCAAGGTGGCCGAGCGCCTCGCGGAGCGGCTGCGCGCCGGCACCTGGGTGCGCGTGACCTCTCCCGCCGGCTCGGACATCACGGTCAGCCGGGAGGGCCGCGAGCCCCGGGGCTGGTACACCGGGATCGTGCGCGAGCCCGGCGAGATCTCGGCCTTCCCGGGCGGCGAGGTGTCCTTCCCGCCCGTCGAGGGCACGTCCAACGGAGTGATCGTGTTCGAGCGCGTCGTGACCGACCTCGGGCGCATCTCCGAGCCCATCCGCATCACCGTGAAGGACGGGCTCGCCGTCGCGATCGAGGGCGGTGACGACGCGCGGCGGCTGCGCGAGCTCGTCGACGGCGTGCCCGGCGGCACCAACATCGCGGAGCTCGGGATCGGGCTCAACCCCGCCGCCCGCGTCGGCGACGACATCACCGAGTCCAAGAAGAAGGCGGGCACGGCGCACTTCGCGCTCGGCGACAACGCGGGCGGTTACGGCGGGGTAGTGGAGTCGCCCATCCACCTCGACGGGATGGTCCTCGACGCGACCGTCACGATCGACGGCGAGGTCGTCGTCGCCGACGGCGAGGTGCTGCTTTGAGCGCCGGGGCGACGGGCCGCGCCGCCTCCGACGCGGTCTGCGACCGCATCCGCCCGCTCGAGGGCACCGGGATGCGGACCTTCACCGATCCCGAGCCCCTCGTGTGGGCGCGGACGGAGGGAACCCGCATCTGGGACGAGGACGGACGCGAGTACCTCGACCTGTACGCGGGCTTCGCGGTCGCCACGGTCGGCTACTGCCACCCGCGCGTGACCCAGGCGATCGTCGAGCAGGCGCAGACGATGACGCACTGCCCCTCGGCCGCTCCCTCGCGGGTGCGCGCCGAGCTCTACGAGCGCCTGGTCGAGATCGCGCCGGAGGGCCTCGAGCGCGTGCTGCTCGCCGTCACGGGCTCCACCGCGAACGAGATGGCCGTCCAGCTCGCCCGCGCCGCGACCGGCCGGCAGACCGTCGTCACCTTCTCGGGCACCTATGTGGGCCGCACGGTCGGCTCGGTCCGCTACGCCGGCAAGCGCGCCTACCGCGAGCAGCTCGCGGTGCCCGGCGACGCGCAGTTCCTGCCGTTCCCCGACCCCTACCGGTCGCCGTGGGCGCAGGGCGGCGATCCGGGCGAGCTCGCGCTCGGCCTGCTCGAGGAGATGATCGACGACCCCGCCTCGGGCCTCGAGCGGCCCGCGTGCATCGTCGTCGAGCCGATCCAGGGCAACGGCGGTGTCGTCGTGCCGCCGGCCGGGTTCCTCGCCGGGCTCCGCCGCCTGGCCGACAAGGCGGGGGCGCTGCTGCTCTTCGACGAGATCCAGTGCGGGTTCGGGCGCAGCGGCCGCATGTGGGCCTGCGAGCACGAGGGCGTCGTCCCCGACCTGATGACGATCGGCAAGGGGATCGGGGGCGGCCTGGCGCTCGCCGCCGTGCTCGGCAGGCCGGACGTCATGACGACATGGAAGCCCGACGCCATCACCTCGACGTTCCTGGCCAACGCGCTCAACGCGGCGGCCGGCGTCGCGGCGATCGACGTCCTGCGCGAGGAGCGGCTGGTCGAGCGCTCCGCCCGGCTCGGCGCCCGCGCGCTGGCCCGGCTTCAGGAGGGGCTCGCGGACGCGCCCCACATCGGGCACGTGCGCGGCCGCGGGCTCTTCATCGGTCTCGAGGTCGTCAAGGACCGCGAGGCGCACGAGCCCGATCCCGAGCGGACCGCGGCGTTCGTCCGCACGCTGCGCGAGCGCGGCGTGATCGTCGGGCGCGGCGGTCGCTTCGGCACGGTCATCAAGCTCTCGCCCGCTCTGGTCATCGACGAGGATGACCTCGACGCGGGCCTCAACACGATCCTGGAGGTTCTTACGTGAGTGGAGAGGTCTTCGAGGCCCGGCACCTGATCGCCGGCGAGTGGGTCGGCGGCGGCGACACGTTCGCGTCGTACTCCACGAGCGACGGGTCGTTGCTTGCCCGCGCCCCGATCGCCGACGCGGACGTCGTCGACCGCGCGGTCCAGGCCGCCCGGCGGGCGTTCGAGGAGAGCGACTGGAAGGACCGCCGCGCGGCCGAGCGCGCGAACGTCCTGCTGGAGCTCGGCCGCCGGCTCGACGACGCCGCCGAGGACATCTCGCGCCTGGTCGCCGCCGAGATGGGCAAGCCCTACCGGCTCACCCTCGAGCGCGAGGTGCGCGGCGCCGCCGACAAGTTCCGCTACTTCGCGGGCGCGGCGCGGGCGATCGAGGGCGAGGTGACGGGCGCCTCGCCGGCGCACATCCTCGACGTCACGGTTCCCCACCCGGTCGGCGTCTGCGCCCTCATCATCCCCTGGAACGACCCGGTCGACCTCGCCGTGCGCAAGCTCGGCGCGGCGCTCGCCGCCGGCTGCACCGCCGTCGTCAAGCCGTCCGAGGAGACCCCGGCGTCCACCGAGGCGCTGATGCGCCTGTTCGACGACCTGCCGGGGCTCCCGCCGGGCGTCGTCAACGTCGTGCACGGCCCGGGCGACCCGACCGGCCAGGCGCTCGTCTCGCACCCGGAGGTCGACAAGGTGTCCTTCACCGGCTCGACCGCGACGGGCCGCAAGATCATGGAGGCCGCGGCGGGCACGCTGAAGCGCCTCTCGCTCGAGTGCGGCGGCAAGGCCCCCTGCCTCGTCTTCTCCGACTGCTACTTCGACAAGGCGCTCGACGCGCTCTCGTGGGGCGCCTTCCTCTACGGCGGCCAGTCGTGCACGGCGGCGACGCGCATCATCGTCGAGCGCCCGCTCTACGAGCGCTTCCTCGAGGAGCTCAAGGCGCGCGCCGAGGCGCTGCCGACCGGCGACCCGCTCGACGAGCGGACGCTGATCGGGCCGCTCGTCTCCGAGCGGCAGGTCGAGCGCGTGCGCTCGTTCCTCGACACGATCGAGGCCGACGGCGGCACGATCGTCACCGGCGGCACGATCGAGGGCCTGCACGTCGCGCCGACGATCGTCACCGGCCTGCAGCCCGACAGCCGGGTCGCGAGCCAGGAGGTGTTCGGCCCGGTCGTCTGCATCTTCCCGGTCGACAGCGAGGATGAGGCGATCGAGATCGCCAACAGCGTCCGCTACGGCCTCGGCGCGTCGGTCTGGACGGCCGACGTCAGCCGCGCGCTGCGCGTCACCCGGCGCCTCGAGGCGGGCGACGTCTGGGTCAACACCCACTACGTGCGCCAGTCCGAGACGCCGTTCGGCGGCTGGAAGGAGAGCGGCCTCGGACGCGAGCTCGGGATGGCGGGCATGCGCGAGTACATCGCCTACAAGCGCGTCGCCTTCGACACGCTGCCGGATTTCCACCTGAAGACCTGGTGGGACCAGCAGGCCTAGGCGCGGTTTTCACATCCCCCTCCCGCCGCGCCCAGGCGCACGGCCGGCGACCCTCGCGGTCGCCGGC
>JADGHQ010000055.1 GCA_019683805.1 Thermoleophilaceae bacterium | reverse complement strand
CCTCCTGGGCGCGCTCGACCTGGTCGGCCGGGATGTCGAGCTCATCCCACTCCCGGCCGAGATCGTCCTTGTAGACGATCGCCTTCTCGGTGACGAGGTCGATGATGCCCTGGAAGTCGGCCTCGGCGCCGATCGGAAGCTGGATCGGCACGGGGTTCGCCCCCAGCCTGTCGATCATCGTCTGCACGCCCTGCGCGAAGTTCGCGCCGACGCGGTCCATCTTGTTGATGTACGCGATGCGCGGCACGCGGTACTTGTCCGCCTGGCGCCAGACCGTCTCGGACTGGGGCTCGACGCCCGCCACCGAGTCGAACAGCGCGATCGCGCCGTCGAGGACGCGCAGCGAGCGCTCTACCTCGACCGTGAAATCGACGTGGCCCGGCGTGTCGATGATGTTGATGCGGTGCTCGCGCCAGAACGCGGTGGTCGCGGCGGAGGTGATGGTGATCCCGCGCTCCTGCTCCTGCTCCATCCAGTCCATGACGGCCGCGCCCTCATGAACCTCGCCGAGCTTGTGCGTCCGGCCCGTGTAGAAGAGGATGCGCTCGGTCGTGGTCGTCTTGCCGGCATCGATGTGCGCCATGATGCCGATGTTGCGCGTCTTCTCGAGTGAAACTTTACGTGGCATGTCTCTATGCGATGGGGGCGTATGCGGGCAGAAAAAAGGCCCTTCCGGGCCTCGCCAAAACCTTCTGCGCCCGGATCAACGCACTATGTCGCGACAGTCTCCATTTGCAGGTGACAAGCTCGGCGCATCTGCCGACCGACCGAGCCCCAAGACGATTCCAGATCGGGTCCGGAAGCGGGTGGCAATGCTAGCAGAGGCCCGTTGCAGCGCCCAGGCGCGTTGACCGCTCTGCGCAAGTCACCCACGCTTGCGCCCGCTGCCGCGGGGCTCGGCGCCCTGCTGCTCGCCCTGAGCGACTTCCTCATCGTGATTCGCGTCGACGTCGCGGCGGCGAGTTGCAGCGACCTCGCCGGCCCCCAGCTCGCCGACCGCTGCCTCGCAAGCGGCGGGGAGCGCCATGGCCACGCGTTCCTGATCCTCGGGCTCCTAACGCTCGCGCTGGCGTACGGCGCGGGGGTCGCCCGCAGCCGGCCCGCCGCGCTGGCGCTCCTGCTGATAGGCGCCACTACGCTCGTGATCTCCGTGGCGGGCGACCTTCCCGACATCCACGCGACCGGGCAGATCGGGCCCCGCCTCGCGGAGGCGGAGACCGAGCCTGGCGCAGGTCTCTGGGTGGAGCTCGCCGGCTCGCTGCTCACGCTGCTCGGAGGCGCGCTCGCCCTCGCGCAGGCCGGCACGCGCAGCGGAGCGTCGGCGCGGCGCGCGGGCGGAAGAGGCCGGTGAGCCTCGAGCGGAGCCAAGGCGCCGACCGCATCGAGGAGGTGGCGCGGGAGGCGCTCGGCTTCGAGCGCCTGCGGCCCGGCCAGCGGGAGGCGATCCAGGGTGTGCTGACCGGCCGTGACACGCTCGCGGTGATGTCGACCGGCTCCGGCAAGTCGGCGATCTACCAGATCGCCGGCCTCGTCCGGCCGGGCGTCACGCTCGTGATCTCGCCCCTGATCGCGCTCCAGCGCGACCAGGTCGAGAGCATCGAGGAGCGACTGCCGGGCGAGGCCGCCGGCGTCAACTCGACCGTCCCCCCGAGCGAGCGCGAGGAGGCCCTCGAGGAGCTCGAGGAGGGGCGCCTCGAGTTCCTGTTCCTCGCGCCCGAGCAGCTCGCGAACCCGGAGGTGCTCGAGCGGGTGCGCTGCGCGCGGCCGTCGCTCGTGGTCGTCGACGAGGCGCACTGCATCAGCGAGTGGGGCCACGACTTCCGCCCCGACTACCTGCGGCTCGGAGCGCTCGTCGAGGAGCTCGGGCACCCGACGGTGCTCGCGCTCACAGCCACCGCCTCGCCGCCGGTGCGGGAGGAGATAGCGGCGCGGCTGCGGATGCGCGACCCGCTCGTCGTGGTGCGCGGGTTCGACCGGCCGAACATCTGGCTCGGGGTCGAGCGCCACCAGGACGAGGAGCGCAAGCGCCGGGCGCTCTTCGACGCGGTCGCGGCGGCCGAGCGGCCCGGGATCGTCTACGCGCCCACGCGGGCGCTCGCGGAGGAGCTCGCCGAGGGGCTTACTGCGCGGGGCGTCCCCGCCCAGGCCTATCACGCCGGCATGGGAGCGTCCCAGCGCGAGCGGATCCAGGAGGCGTTCATGGCGGACCGCTTCGAGGTGATCGTCGCCACCACGGCCTTCGGGATGGGCATCGACAAGCCGAACATCCGCTTCGTCCTCCACCACGCGGTGGCCGACTCGGTCGACTCGTACTACCAGGAGATCGGGCGCGCCGGCCGCGACGGCGAGCCCGCCCGCGCGCTCCTCTTCTACCGCCCCGAGGACCTCGGCCTGCGCCGCTTCTTCGCGGGCGCACGGCAGGTGGCCGTGGATGAGATCGCGCGCGTGGCGGAGGCGCTGCACGAGCGCCGCGGACCGGTCGACCCCGTGGGCCTGAAGGACGAGCTGGGGCTCTCCCAGAGCAAGCTCGTCGCCGCCGTGAACCGCCTCGAGGAGGCCGGCGCGGTGCGGGTCCTGGCCAGCGGGGAGGTCGACCGGCCACGGGGCGCGCCTCCCCTGCGCGAGAGCGTGGAGGCCGCGGCGAAGCTCCAGGCCGACCGCCACGAGCTCGACCGCTCGCGCGTCGAGATGATTCGCAGCTACGCGGAGCACGACGGCTGCCGCCGCCAGTTCCTGCTGAGCTACTTCGGCGAGGAGCTGCCCGAGCCGTGCGGCAACTGCGACAACTGCGAGGCGGGGCTCGGCCGGAGCGGCGCGCGCGCTGAGCCGTTCCCGGTCGGCGGGCGCGTCGTCCACCCGCGCTTCGGCCGCGGCGTCGTGCAGCGCTACGACGACGACGCCGTGGTCGTGCTGTTCGACACGGTCGGCTACAAGACGCTCGGCCTCGAGCTCGTGCGCTACCGGGGCCTGCTCAGGCCCGGCTAGGGCCGCGGCCCGAGGCCGCGCAGGTGCTCCGCCGAAGCGATCCGGCAGACCGGCTACCAGCGGTAGTGCGCGAACGCCTTGTTGGCCTGGGCCATACGGAAGATGTCCTCCTTCCGCTTGAAGGCCCCGCCCTGGTCGTTCTGCGCGTCGAGGAGCTCGTTCGCGAGCCGCTCGGCCATCGACTTCTCTCGGCGCTGCCGAGCGAACTCCACGAGCCAGCGCACGGCGAGCGTGCGCGCGCGGCGCTGCGGCACCTCGACCGGCACCTGGTAGGTGGCGCCGCCGACCCGGCGGGAGCGCACCTCGAGGGTGGGCGTGAGCTTCTGGATCGAGGCCTCGAGCGCCTCGACCGGCTCGGCCCCCGCACGACGGGAGAGGATCTCGAGGGCCTCGTAGACGATCTTCTCCGCCTTCGACTTCTTCCCGTCGATCATCACCTTGTTGATGACCTGCTGGACGAGCTTCGAGCCGTACATGGCATCGGGCTCGATCGGACGGACTCCTGCTGCGGCGCGACGCGGCACTCGGCTCCTCCTACTTGGCCTTGACGCCGTACTGCGAGCGGGCCTTCTTGCGGTCCGACACGCCGGCGGCGTCGAGCGTGCCGCGGACGACCTTGTAGCGGACGCCTGGAAGATCCTTCACGCGACCACCGCGCACGAGCACGACGGAGTGCTCCTGGAGGTTGTGGCCCTCGCCCGGGATGTAGGCGGTGACCTCCATCTGGTTGGTGAGCCGAACGCGCGCGACCTTGCGCAGCGCGGAGTTCGGCTTCTTCGGCGTAGTGGTGTACACGCGCGTGCAGACGCCGCGGCGCTGGGGGGCGGCGAGCCGCTTCTTGCGGCCCTGGCCGGACTTCAGGCCCGGCGTCGCGACCTTCTTCTTGGGCTTCTTGCGACCCTTGCGTACGAGCTGGTTGATGCTTGGCATGCGGCGGAGGATGCTAGCAGCGCCGCGTGGCCGCGGCCGATCAGGCCGTCGCCGGCGCCTGCCGCGCGGCGCGCACGGGCGCCGGGGTGAGCGCCGCGGCCACGATCACGAGCACGAAGGCCAGCGACTGCAGCGCGATGCCGAGCGGGTGCGTGGACATCGGGTCGCCGAAGATGAGGATGCCGCCGCCGATCGCCGAGATGTTCGCGGCGGCGCTCGTGAGCGTGATCACGGGCACCGCCTCGCCGACCTGGAGGCCGCGGGCGGACGCGTAGAAGGCGATCACCGAGGCGAGGATCGTCACCCCGAGCCACGGCGTCGCGATCCCCGCCAGGCCGTGGTCCCCGATCAGGCCCGTGATCGCCTTGAGCGCGACGTCGGAGACGCCGAACAGCAAGCCGGCGGCCGAGCCGAGCAGGACTCCGTGGTGCTCGTGGCGGGCGCCGAGCCGGGGGGAGAGGACGAGCAGCGTGCCCACGACGAGCAGGCCGCTCTCGAACCCGATCATGGCCGCGTGGGAGTAGGCGGAGTGCGGGCCGCCCGAGCCGGGCAGCACGATCGTGAGCAGCGCGAGGCCCGCCGCCATCAGACCCACGCCCGCCCACTGGCGCCTCCCGACCTCGAAGCCGAAGAAGCGCTCCGCGAGCACGGTGAGGAAGACGAGCCCGCCCGAGATCACGGACTGCACGAGCGAGAGCGGCGCCATCGCCATCGCGCCCACGTGCAGGACCCAGGCGCCGACCGCGACGAGCATGCCGATCGCGAACCACTTCGATCGCCAGAGCCCGAGGGCGCTGCGGATCGGGGTCCGCCAGCAGACCTCAGGCGCCGCGCACGCGCCCCGGTGCTTGTAGAGGAACCCGAGATTCGAGGCGAGCGCGCACAGCAGCGCAAGCAGAATTCCCAGTTCGAGAGTCATCCAGATAGAAAGCGCTAAGGAAGCCCCGCTGCCGCTATTCGAGGTATCGGCCCGAGCGCCTTCCCGCTTGAGCCTGGGGGACCCGCGAGAGGACAACCGTAGCGCCTGGATGTTCTCCCGTAATCATGGTGTAGCCGCCGGTGTGCGGATTCAAACCCTTTCGAGCTGACTTCAGCGCCACCGAAGACCACATGCCACCCATCCTCTTCCTCGACGTCGACGGGGTGATCAGCCTCTTCGGGTTCCCCACGTCCGATCCTCCGCCGGGCCGCTTCCACTGGGTCGACGGCGTGGTGCACTGCATCGACGAGACCTGCGGCGACCGCATCGCCTGCCTGCGCGAGCGATTCGAGCTCGTGTGGGCGACCGGCTGGGAGGAGAAGGCCAACGAGTACCTGCCGCACATCCTGGGGCTGCCGGTCCGCGAGCTGCCGGTGCTGACCTTCGACGGCCGCGCGAGCCCGCGCTCGGCGCACTGGAAGGTCGACGCGATCGACGAGTACGCTGGCGAGCGGCCGGCGGCCTGGGTAGACGACAACCTCGACGAAGCCTGCGAGCGCTGGGCGCGCGAGCGCGCGGCGCCCACGCTGCTCGTCCGCACCGAGCCGCACATGGGGCTCGGCGACGCGGAGGTCGAACTTCTGCTTCGCTGGGAGCAGGATCTCACCCGAGCCCAAGGAGAGCGACCATGAAGCCCCCCGCTCGATTCCGCGCGAAGACGCACGCCGTGCAGCAGCGCGTGAAGACGCACGCCGCGCTGCCGAGCTCGTCCGTGGGCGCCGTCGCGGCCGGCGCGATCGCCGGCGGGTCGATGGCGGTCGGCGCGATGGCGATCGGCGCCCTCGCGATCCGTCGGCTCGCGGTGGGGCACGCGGCGCTCGGCCGCGTGCGCATCCGCGAGCTCGAGGTGGACTCCCTCAGGGTTCGACGGCTCGAGGTCGACGAGGGCATCGGCACGGCCGCCGACGCGCAGGCCGCGTGAGCCGAGCGGGGGCGCCGAGGCGCCCCCGCCGCGGGTCGTTTGAGGTGTGGGCGGCGAGCGCCTACTCCTCGCCCTGCTCGGGCGGGTTGGCGAGGTCGGCCAGCTCCTCGCCGAAGGCGGCGCTGTCGCCGCCGTCGCCGAAGCCGAGGTTGTCGAAGTCGCCGTCCGTGAGGCCGAGCTCGGCGGCGAGGTCGCCCTCGTCCAGCAGGCCGATGTCGTCGGCCGCCGGCCGCGCGACGGGCTCGGCCGGCTCGATCTCGAGCCGCCGGTAGCGCCGCAAACCGGTCGCCGCGGGGATCAGCTTGCCGATGATGACGTTCTCCTTGAGCCCGAGCAGGCGGTCGGTCTTGCCCTCGAGCGCCGCGTCCGTGAGCACCTTCGTGGTCTCCTGGAACGAGGCGGCGGAGAGGAACGAGTCGGTGGCGAGCGACGCCTTCGTGATGCCGAGGATGACCTCCTCGTACTGGGCGGGCTCGCCGCCCTCTGCCTCGATCCGCTCGTTCTCCCGCAGGAACTCGTGACGATCCACGAGCTGGCCAGGCAGGTAGCTCGAGTCGCCCTTCTGCTCGACGCGCACCTTCTTCATCATCTGGCGGACGATGATCTCGACGTGCTTGTCGTTGATCTCGACACCCTGCGACTGGTACACGCGCTGGACCTCCCTGACTAGGTACAGCTCGGTGGCGGTGCGGCCGCGCGTCTCGAGCAGCTCGGCCGGGTAGATCGAGCCCTCGTTGAGCTGGTCGCCCACCTTCACCTTGTCGCCCGGCTCCACCAGCAGGCGCGTGCGGCGCGGGAACGAGTAGGAGTGCTCCTCGCCCGCGGCGTCGGTGATCGTCACCTTCAGGGCCTTCTCGGTGTCCTCCACTGACACCGTGCCGTCGACCGTCGCGAGCGCGGCGAGGCCCTTCGGCTTGCGCGCCTCGAACAGCTCGACGACGCGCGGGAGGCCCTGCGTGATGTCGAGCCCGGCCACGCCGCCGGTGTGGAACGTCCGCAGCGTGAGCTGCGTGCCCGGCTCGCCGATCGACTGAGCGGCGATGATGCCGACCGCGTCGCCGATCGCGACCTCCTTGCCGGTGGCCATGGCGAGGCCGTAGCAGCGCTGGCACACGCCGGCGTCGGCCTGGCACTTGAGGACCGAGCGGACCGGCACGAGCGCCGGCTCGTCGCCGAACGCCTCGACGATCGCCTCGAGGTGCTCGCGGGTGATCATCGTGTCCGCCTCGACGAGGGTGCGGCCGCGCTTGGTCTTGAACTCGTGCGCCACGTAGCGGCCCACGAGCTGCTGGTTCGGCCTGCCGGCCTCGTCGAGCGCCGGCAGCTCCACGTACTCCTCGGTGCCGCAGTCCTCGAGCCGCACGATCACGTCCTGCGCGACGTCGACGAGGCGCCGGGTCAGGTAGCCCGAGTCCGCCGTGCGCAGGGCGGTGTCCGCGAGGCCCTTGCGGGCGCCGTGGGTGGACACGAAATACTCGAGCACCGACAGGCCCTCCATGAAGTTGGCCTTGATCGGGCGCTCGATGATCTCGCCCTTCGGGTTGGCCATGAGGCCGCGCATGCCGGCGAGCTGGCGGATCTGCTTGAACGATCCGCGGGCGCCGGAGTTGGCCATCATGAAGATCGGGTTCAGCTCATCCAGGTTGCGCTGCATGGCCTCGCCGACCTCGTCCGTGGCCGCGTTCCACTTCTCGACCACGGCGTCGTGCCGCTCCTCCTGCGAGATCAGGCCCATCTCGTACTGCTCCTGGATCTCGGCCACCTCGGCCTCGTAGCGGTCGAGGATCTCCGCCTTCTGCGGCGGCACCACGATGTCGTTCTTCGAGATCGTGATCCCGGCCTGGGTGGCGAAGTGGAAGCCGAGGTCCTTGAACGCGTCGAGCACGAGCGCGATCGCGTACGGGCCGTGCCGCTCGACGAGCCGCTCGATCACGCCGTTGAGGTCGCGCTTGCGCAGGGCCTGGTTGACGAACTCGTACTCACTCGGATCGTACGCGTCCCCCAGCGTGTCGGCCAGCGCCCGCTCCACCCGGTCGTTGAAGATGATGCGGCCGACCGTGGTGAGGATGTGGCTCGACGCGTCCATGCCCTTGCGCCGGTACTCCGCGAGGTCGTGGAGGTTGACCATGCCGTGCTCGTACGACAGCTCGGCCTCCTGCGAGGAGCGGAAGACGTGCGGCCGCTTGCCGTGCTTCTTCTCGTCCCACTTGCCGGAGCGCACGAGCTCCTCGAGCTCCTGGAGCTCCTGCGGCCCCGGCCCGTAGGTCAGGTAGTAGGTGCCGAGCACCATGTCCTGCGAGGGCGTGGCGAGCGGCGCCCCGTGCGCCGGCGAGAGGATGTTGTTCGCCGACAGCATGAGCACGCGCGCCTCGGCCTGCGCCTCCGCGGACAGCGGCAGGTGCACGGCCATCTGGTCGCCGTCGAAGTCCGCGTTGAACGCGTGGCAGACGAGCGGGTGGACCTGGATCGCCTTGCCCTCCACGAGCACCGGCTCGAACGCCTGGAGGCCGAGGCGGTGCAGCGTCGGGGCGCGGTTCAGCAGCACGGGATGCTCCTGGATGACCTCCTCGAGGACGTCCCAGACCTCGGGGATCATCGAGTCGACCATCTTCTTGGCCGCCTTGATGTTCTGGACGGCCTTGCGCTCCACGAGCCGCGCCATGATGAACGGCTTGAACAGCTCGAGGGCCATCAGCTTCGGCAGGCCGCACTGGTGGAGCTTCAGGCTCGGGCCGGCGACGATCACCGAGCGGCCCGAGTAGTCGACGCGCTTGCCGAGCAGGTTCTGGCGGAACCGGCCCTGCTTGCCCTTGAGCATGTCCGAGAGCGACTTCAGCGGGCGGTTGCCCGGGCCCGTTACGGGCCGGCCGCGGCGGCCGTTGTCGAACAGCGCGTCGACGGCCTCCTGCAGCATGCGCTTCTCGTTGTTGACGATGATCTCGGGGGCGCCCAGGTCGAGCAGCCTCTTCAGGCGGTTGTTGCGGTTGATCACGCGCCTGTAGAGATCGTTCAGGTCCGAGGTCGCGAAACGGCCGCCGTCGAGCTGGACCATCGGGCGCAGCTCCGGCGGGATCACCGGGATCGCCTCGAGGATCATGTGCTCGGGCTTGTTGTCCGAGTTGATGAACGCCGAGACGACCTTGAGGCGCTTCACCGCGCGGCTCTGCTTCTGGCCCTTCGCGGTCTTGACCTGCTCCTCGAGCTCGGCGCGCTCGGCCTCGAGGTCGACCTGCTCGAGCAGGTCGCGCACGGCCTCCGCGCCCATGCCGCCGCGGAAGTACTCGCCGAAGCCGTACGGCGAGCCGAAGCGGTCCTTCAGCTCGCGGAAGAGCGTCTCGTCCGCGATGACGTCCTTGGGCTTCATCTCGCGGAAGACGTCCCAGACCTGCCGCATACGCTCGGCGGCGTCCTCGATGTAGGCCTCCGTGTCCGCGATGTCCGCGTCGAAGGTCTTGCGGAGGTCCTTGATCATCTTCTCGCGGTCCTCGTCGGACAGCTTCTTGACGTTCACGTCGAGCGTGTCCGCCCAGAGGTGGTCGTCGTCGCTGAAGCCCGACTGGTCGCCCGACTGGAGGTACGCCACGCGGCGCTCGAGCGACTCGCGCAGCTCGAGGATCCGCTCCTCCTTCTCGGCCGCGTAGGAGTCGAGGACCTTCTGGACCTCCTTCTCGAGCTTGTCGAGGTCCTTCTGGCGCGCCTCCTCGTCGACCCAGGTGACGATCGACGCCGCGAAGTAGAGGACCTTCTCGAGCTCCTTGGGAGCCATGTCGAGGAGGTAGCCGATGCGCGACGGCACGCCCTTGAAGAACCAGATGTGCGAGACCGGGGCCGCGAGGTCGATGTGCCCCATGCGCTCGCGGCGCACCTTGGAGCGCGTGACCTCCACGCCGCAGCGCTCGCAGACGATGCCCTTGTAGCGGACCCGCTTGTACTTGCCGCAGTAGCACTCCCAGTCCTTGGTGGGACCGAAGATGCGCTCGCAGAAGAGGCCGTCCTTCTCGGGCTTGAGCGTCCTGTAGTTGATGGTCTCCGGCTTGGTCACCTCGCCGCTCGACCACGAGCGGATCTGCTTCGAGGAGGCCAGGCCGATCGAGATTGCGTCGAAGTTGTTGATGTCGATCAAGAGATCAGTGCTCCTGGGCTAGATGCGGGAAAGGTCTGCGCGCTGGTCAGGCGCGTGGCTAACCCGCCTCCTCTTCTATGTACTCCGCGTCTTGCTCCTCGGACGACTCGTCGGTCTGCCCACCTTCGCCCTCGGTCTCGACGGTGTCCTCGGACTCGTCCGCGGCGCCGTCGCCCCTGGCCCGCACGCCCGACAGGTCGATGCCGAGCTCCTCGGCGGCGCGCAAGAGGTCGTCGTCCTCGTCGCGGATCTCCACGCCGGCGCCCTCGTCCGACTTGACGTTGACGTCGAGCGCGAGCGACTGCATCTCCTTGAGCAGCACCTTGAAGGACTCGGGGATCGAGGGCTCGGCGATGTTCTCGCCCTTGACGATCGCCTCGTAGGCCTTCACGCGCCCGACCGTGTCGTCGGACTTGATGGTGAGCATCTCCTGGAGCGTGTACGCCGCGCCGTAGGCCTCGAGCGCCCACACCTCCATCTCGCCGAAGCGCTGGCCGCCGAACTGCGCCTTGCCGCCCAGCGGCTGCTGGGTGACGAGCGAGTACGGGCCGGTGCTGCGCGCGTGGATCTTGTCGTCCACGAGATGCAGCAGCTTCAGGATGTACATGTAGCCGACGGTGACCTTCTCCTCGTACGGCTCGCCGGTGCGCCCGTTGTAGAGCTGCACCTTGCCGGAGCAGCGCGTGCCCGGGCGCGCCGACTTGTCGACGTCGAAGTTGATCCCGCGGTCCTTGTGCTCCTCGGCCCAGCGGACGAGCGCCTCGTCCACGTCCTCGACGGTCGCGCCGTCGAACACGGGCGTGGCGATGTGCACACGGCCGCCGTTCTGGCTGGCCTGCTTGTAGGCCTCCGAGCCGTCGTCGTACCAGCCGTTCCCGGCGACCCAGCCGAGGTGGGTCTCGAGGATCTGGCCGAGGTTCATGCGGCTCGGCACGCCGAGCGGGTTGAGGATCACGTCGACCGGCGTGCCGTCCTCGAGGAACGGCATGTCGGCCTCGGGCACGATCTTCGAGATCACGCCCTTGTTGCCGTGACGGCCGGCGAGCTTGTCGCCCTCGGCGATCTTGCGCTTGGTGGCGACGTAGACGCGCACGAGCTCGTTGACGCCCGGCGGCAGGTCGTCGCCCTTCTCGCGGCTGAAGGTCAGCACGTCGATCACCACGCCGCCCTCGCCGTGCGGCACCTTGAGCGAGGTGTCGCGGACCTCGCGCGCCTTCTCCTTGAAGATCGCGCGGATCAGCTTCTCCTCCGCCGTCAGCTCGGTCTCGCCCTTCGGCGTGACCTTGCCGACCAGCAGGTCGCCGGAGCCGACCTCGGCGCCGATGCGGACGATGCCGCGATCGTCGAGATTGCGCAGCGACTCCTCGGAGCGGTTCGGGATGTCGCGGGTGATCTCCTCGTCGCCGAGCTTGGTGGTGCGGGCGTCGATCTCGTACTCCTCGATGTGGATCGAGGTGAGCTCGTCGTCCTTGACCAGGCGCTCGGAGATGATGATCGCGTCCTCGAAGTTGTAGCCCTCCCAGGACATGAAGGCGACCAGGCAGTTCTTGCCGAGCGCGAGCTCGCCCTGGGACGTCGAGGAGCCGTCGGCGAGCACGTCGCCCGCCTTCACCTTCTGGCCGACCTTCACCACGGGCCGCTGGTGGATCAGCGTGCCCTGGTTCGAGCGCATGAACTTGTGGAGCTCGTACTCGTCCTTGTCGACGACGATGCGCTCGGCGTCGACGTAGGTGACCTCGCCGTCGCTCTTCGCGAGCACCACGTCGCCGCTGTCGATGGCGGCGCGGCGCTCCATGCCGGTGCCGATCAGCGGCGCCTCGGTCTTGAGCAGCGGCACTGCCTGGGCCTGCATGTTCGAGCCCATGAGGGCGCGGTTCGCGTCGTCGTGCTCGAGGAACGGGATCAGGGCGGTGGTGACCGACCAGATCTGCTCCGGGGAGACGTCCATCAGGTCGACGTCCTTCGGCGCGGCGACGATGAACTCGCCGTCGCGCGAGCGGCAGGTGACCTGCGGGCCCTTGAGCTTGCCGGTCTTCTGGTCGAGCTCGGCGTTCGCCTGCGCGATGACCTTCGACTCCTCCTCGTTGGCGTCGAGGTGGACGATCTTGTCGGTGACGACGCCGTTCTCGACCACCCGGTACGGGGTCGTGACGAAACCGTGCTCGGAGACCTCGGCGAACGAGGAGAGCGAGCCGATCAGACCGATGTTCGGGCCCTCAGGGGTCTCGATCGGGCACATGCGGCCGTAGTGCGAGGGGTGAACGTCACGCACCTCGATGGGCGCGCGCTCGCGCGTGAGGCCGCCGGCGCCGAGCGCCGACAGACGGCGACGGTGCCTGAGGCCCGCGAGCGAGTTCGTCTGGTCCATGAACTGCGAGAGCTGCGAGGACCCGAAGAACTCCTTGAGGGCCGCGACCACCGGGCGGATGTTGATGATCGTCTGGGGCGTGATCGTGTCCGCGTCCTCGGTGGTGAGGCGCTCGCGCACGACGCGCTCCATGCGGTAGAGGCCGATGCGGAAGGCCTCCTGGATCAGCTCGCCGACCGTGCGCAGGCGGCGGTTGCCGAAATGCTCGTACTCGTCGAGGCGATCGGCGATCGGCTCGCGCGGGAGCGAGGCCGCCTCCGCCGCGTAGTCCTTGATCGGCTCGCCGTTCTCGTACTCGCCCGTCTCGGGGATGCCGAGGTCGCGCGGGAGCGTGACGAGCTCGCGAATCAGCTCGATGATGTCCCTGTGCGTGAGGGTCCTCGTGTCGAGGTCCTCGTCGAGCCCCAGGCGCGAGTTCAGCTTGTAGCGGCCGACGCGCGTCAGGTCGTAGCGCTTGGGATCGAAGAAGAGCTGCTCGAGCAGCGTGCGCGCGTTCTCGACGCTCGGCGGCTCGCCCGGGCGCTGCTTCTTGAACAGCTCGATCAGCGCGCCCTCCTCGGACTTCGTCACCTCCGCGTCAGCCTCGATCGTGTTGCGGATGTAGAGGCTGTTGTCGAGCATCTCGAGGATCTGCTCGTCCGACTCGTAGCCCATGGCGCGCAGCAGCACGGTGACGGGCAGCTTGCGCTTGCGGTCGATGCGGACGTAGACGCGGCCCTTCTTGTCGATCTCGAGCTCGAGCCACGAGCCGCGGGCCGGCATCAGGTTGGCCGTGAAGACCTGCTTCTCGCGGTCCTTCGGCTCCATGACGTAGGCGCCGGGCGAGCGCACGAGCTGGGTGACGACGACGCGCTCGGTGCCGTTGATGATGAACGTCCCCCAGTCGGTCATCCAGGGGAAGTCGCCCATGAAGACCGACTGCTCCCGGATCTCGCCGGTCTCGCGGTTCTGGAACGCGACCTTGACCGAGAGCGGCCGCGCGTAGGTCAGGTCCTTCTCACGACACTCCGAGATGGAGGCGACCGGCTCGTCGAAGACGATGTCCTCGAAGACGACGGCGAGGTTCCCGGTGTAGTCCTCGATCGGGGAGACGTCGTCGATCGTCTCGCGGAGGCCACCGTTCTCCGTGTCGACCAGCCACTCGAAGGAGCGCCTCTGGATGTCGATCAGGTTCGGCAGCTCGATGGGCTTCTCGAGCTTCGCGAAACTGCGACGCTGACGAGGGGCATCAACACGTGCCAAAACAGCAACTCCTTGAGGTTGAGACGGGGCAGCAGGCGGGCGCAAAGCGCGACCAGCCAAGATAGCACAGCGAGAAACGCCCTCCCGGGCGGGTATGCGGGCGCCGCAGATCGGCTCCGCTGCGGCCTTCACGGACCCCGTCCCGAGGCTCCGCGGGGTATGTGGCGGAGCGCCGCTCGAGGGACGGCTACGACTATGGGCCGCCCGTCAGACTAGCCGAAAAGCAGCAGTCCGACCACTGCGGAAGACAGCCGTCAGTCGTCGAACGTGCCCGCGTAGACGGAGAACGGGGCGCCCTGCGGGTCCCGCAGGACCGCGAATTCGCCCTCCGGCACCTCGATCGGTCCGGCGAGGAGGCTGCCCCCGAGGCTCTCCGCCTTGGAGGTCGCGCCGCGCACGTCCTCGACGCCGAAGTAGACGTTCCAGAACGGCGGGGCGCCCGCGAGCTCCTCGGGCTGGCTCATGATCCCCCCGTTCGAGCGCCCGCGGTTGCGTATGACGAGGTAGACGGAGCCGTCGCCGACCGGCATCTCCTCGAACTCCCAGCCGAACAGGTCCCCGTAGAAGCGTGCGGCGGCGTGCGGGTCGGGCGCCGTGAGGTCGTTCCAGGTGAACGCGCCCGGGACGTTGACGAGCGCGGAGCCGGGATGGTCGCCCGGCTGCCAGAGCTGCAGCACGCCGCCCTGCGGGTCGGCGATCACGGCCATGCGGCCGGCGGTGAAGACGTCGAACGGCTCGAACAGCACGGATCCGCCCAGCTCGCGGGCGCGCGCGGCCGTCGCGTCGACGCTCTCCACGGAGACGTACGAGTTCCAGTGCGGCGGGATCTGCTGCTCGCGCAGCCGCGCTGGGAGCGGTGAGATCGCGGCGACGTCCTTGCCGTCGATCCGCGCCATCGAGTAGTAGGTCCCCTCGTCGATCGGCATGTCCTCGTACTCCCAGCCGAACATGCCGGTGTAGAAGCTCTTCGCGGCCTCGGGGTCGGTCGCCTGCGCGTCGACCCAGCAGAAGGTTCCCGGCTCGTAGCCCGTGCGCTCACCCATGGCACGACTCTACGTCAGTCGCGGGGATCGCGCGACCCCTCGCCCCGGCGGGCCGCGGGGCCTCGAGCTCCTCGGCGAGCAGGTCCATGAGCAGGCCGTCCCGCCAGCCGCCGTCCGGGGCGCGCCCGTATGCGCGCAGGACGCCGACCGGCTTGAAGCCGACCGCGGCGTAGCATCGCACCGCGCGCTCGTTCTCGAGCGCCGGGTCGATTGTGAAGCGATGGTGCCCGCGCTCGAGGAAGTGGCGGATCGCGAGGCGCAGCGCCTCGCGCCCGTAGCCGCGCCCATGCAGCGCGGAGGTCAGCGCGATGTCGAAGGCGACGCTCGGGTAGTCGCGATCGGTCTCCTCGTCGACCTGGAGCCAGCCCGCGACGACGTCCTCGACGAGGATCGCGAACGACGG
>JADGHQ010000054.1 GCA_019683805.1 Thermoleophilaceae bacterium | reverse complement strand
CGGCTCTTCGAGCAGGTCGCGCTCGCCGACGACTTCGTGGAGTTCCTGACGCTGCCCGCGTACGAGGTCCTGCTCGAGCGCGTCGAGCGGACAGCCGCTTAGCCCCTCTCCACGTGCGGACCGAGGCCACCGGACTCACCGCGGGTCCGAGCTCGGCCGGTGTCGTCGACGGCGTCAACCTGCGCGGGCGACGATGTACCAGCGCGCCCCCACGTAGTACACGCACAGCCCGATCGCCACGGCCTGCAGCCGCCGGTCGCGGCTCGCCGCGGCGAATGGCAGCGGCCAGATCGCGTACCAGCCGAGCAGCCAGGAACTGCACGTCACGGCCAGCGCGAGCGCCCACCCCGAGGCGGCGATCCAGTCCATCCCTCGCCAGACGAGCACGACGAGCAGCACCAGCCCCGCGACCAGCGTGGCCGCCGAGATCTGTCGTGCGAGCGGCGTGACGGCCTGCGCCCCGAACAGCCGCGACAGCTCCTGGGGCACGCTCGTGGCGGAGACGTAGCTCGTCTCGCGTCGAAGCACGCGGAGCTCGCCGAGGGCATGGTCGGGAAAGGCGACCGCTGCGATCAGCGCGAGCGCGAGCGCGGCCAGCGCGGCGCCCGCGAGGACCGACCGGCGCGGCCTGACCCCGAGCAGCATGAACGGCAGGACGAGCACGGCCGACGCCTTCACGAACACGCTCGCCACGGCCGCGGCCGCCCCGCTCGCGGGGCGCCGCTCCACGCAGAGCAGCACGCCGACCAGCACGAGCAGCAGCATCAGTAGGTCGTTGTGCCCGCCGCCCACGGCCCAGACGAGGACGAGCGGGTTGAGCGCGAACATCGCCGCGGCCCGCAGGGGGTCGCCGGCGCCCCTCAGCCGCGCCAGCCGCCAGACGACCCCTGCGCAGCCGAGGCTCGGCAGCCCGGCCAAGGCCTTCATCCCCCACATCGACGCCGACACGCCGAGCGGCTCGAGCGCGAGGCTCAGCAGCGTGAAGAGCGGGCCGTACGCGCTCGGGGAATGTCGCCAGCCAACGTACGCGTACACGGGGTCGTGGGGAGCGACCGCCGGGCCGTGCGCGTACGGATCGACGCCGTGGACGAGGTCGAGCCGCGCGTACGCGACGTAGCTGAAGATGTCCTTCGAGAGGAGCGGGGGCGCGAGGGAGAACAGCAGCGTCAGCCCCACCATCGCTGCGACCACCCAGCGCGGCGGCAGCCACCGGCCGAGGATTAGCACGCCGGCGTAGCAGGCGCCCATCGCGACGAACAGACAGAGGAACTGCTTCCCGGTGAGGCCCAGCCCGGATGCGAGCGGTCCCATGAGGTCGCCGGGCAGCAGTCGGTGCTTGCTCGCCGGCACGAGCCACGACCTGTGCGGCGCGGCGCCGCCGGCGAGCAGCAGGCCGGTGACGGAGAGGCCGGCGAGCGCGGCCGCAGCAGACAGCGGCGCCGCCCACGGCGGAGCGTGGCGGCCGAGCGGAAGCCTCGGCGTTGCCTGCTCGATGGTCATCGATCGTGGGACGGGTCGGCCCGAAGCGGCACAAGCCTGCCCCAGGCGGGTGAAGCGCCGCTAAAGCTCGCTACTCCGTGAGCTCGCGCCCCGCAGCCTGGATCTCGGCGAGCGTGCCGGCCTCGTGGACGCTCGCGAGGTCGATCACCCGCGCCAGGAACTCGTCCAGCGCGTCCTGGCCGACGACCGCGTGACAGGCGACGCCCGACTGCCTGCAGCGCGTGGCCACCTCCCCCACGAGCTTGCCGTCGAGCGACCGGGGATCGAGCCGCCCCTCCCCGGTCACGACGAAGCGCGCCGCCCGCATCGCGGCGTCGAAGCCGATCGCGTCGAGCACATACGGAGCGCCGGGGACGAGCTTCGCGCCCCGGTAGGCCCACAGGCCCCCGGAGAGCCCGCCCGCCGCGCCCGTCAGCGGCTCGCCGCGCGGGTCGCGCGGCGCCCTGCGCGCGAGCGCAGCCAGGCGCCGCTCGAGCCGCCTCACGGTGTTCGGGTCGGCGCCCTTCTGCGGGCCGAACATGCGCGGCGCCTGCTCGAACGGCGTGCGCACGTCGCACAGCACCTCGAGCCTGGGCGCGACCCCCGCCTCCTCGAGCGCCGCGAGCGCGCCCGCGCCGCCGTCGGTGGTCGCGCTGCCGCCCACGGTCACGAGCACCGTGCGCGCGCCCGCCTCGGCCGCAGCGGCGATCAGCTCGCCGGTGCCGCGCGTCGAGGCCGCCCAGGGGTCGCGCTCGTGCTCGGCGACGAGCGCGAGCCCGCTCGCCTGCGCGGACTCCACCACCGCCCGGCCGTCGTCGAGCAGCGCGAAGCGCGCCTGCACCGGGCGGCCGAGCGGGTCGCTCACCTCGGCGGAGCGGTACTCGCCGCCGATCGCCCGGACGAGCACGTCCATCGTCCCCTCGCCGCCGTCGGCCACGGGCAGCTCGACGGCCTCGAGGCCCGCCTCCTCGAACCCCCTCGCGAGCGCCGCCGCCACCTCTGGAGCCGAGAACGTTCCCTTGAACTTGTCGGGCGCGGCGAGAGCCGGCGCGTGGAAGCCATCGGACCGGGCCACGAGCGATAATCCTGCCTCATGGCCGCCACCGAGGACCTGACGTACGCCCTGAACGAGCAGCAGCTCGAGTTCCGCGAGCTCGTGCGCCAGATCGCGCAGGAGCGCGTCGCCCCGCGCGCCGCGGAGATCGACGAGAAGGCCGAGTACCCGCACGACCTGCGTACGCTCCTGGCGGAGCAGGACATCCTCGGCCTCCCGTTCGACGAGGAGTACGGCGGCACGGGGACCGGCACGCTCACGCTCAACATCGCGGTGGAGGAGCTCGCCAAGGCGTGCGCCTCGACGGCCCTGATCCTCATGGTCCAGGAGCTCGGCGCGCTCCCGATCAAGCTGTTCGGCACCGAGGAGCAGAAGCGGCGCTGGCTGCCCCGGCTCGCGAGCGGCGAGTGGACGCCCGCGTTCGCGCTCTCCGAGGCCGAGGCCGGCTCCGACCCCGGCGGCATGCGCACGCGCGCGGTTCGCGACGGCGACGATTGGGTGATCAACGGCGAGAAGAACTGGATCACCAACATCGGCATCGCCGACCTCTATGTGGTGTTCGCGGTCACCGACCCCGACGCCGGGCACTCGCGCGGCATCTCGGCGTTCGTCGTGGAGGCCGACCGGCCGGGCTTCTCGATCGGCAAGCTCGAGCACAAGATGGGCATCCGCGGCTCGCCCACCGGCCAGCCGGTGTTCCAGGACGTGCGGGTGCCGCAGGAGAACCTCATCGGCGAGCTGCACCAGGGCTTCAAGGTGGCGATGGCGACGCTCGACCGCTCCCGGCTCGGCGTGGCGGCTCAGGCGGTCGGCATCGCCCAGGGAGCGATCGACTATGCGGCCGCGTACGCGCGCGAGCGGCGCCAGTTTGGACGGCCGATCAACTCCTTCCAGGCGATCCAGTTCAAGCTGGCGGACATGGAGACGCGCACGGCGGCGGCGCGCGAGCTGCTGTACAAGGCGTGCGCGAAGGCCGACCGGCGCGAGTCCGACATGGGCAAGTACTCCGCGATGGCGAAGCTGTTCGCGTCCGACACCGCGATGAGCGTCACGGTCGAGGCCGTGCAAGTCCTCGGCGGCTACGGGTTCGTGAAGGAGTACCCGGTGGAGCGCATGATGCGCGACGCGAAGATCACCCAGATCTACGAGGGCACGAACGAGATCCAGCGCCTCGTGATCGCGCGCACGCTGCGCTAGGGGCCGCAGAGGGCGCCGCCGAGGAGCCCTCGGCGCTCAGCCCAGCCAGCGGAAGCCGACCCGCTCGATCCGCGGCTCGAGCGGGCTGTCGGGGAGCCCCGGAGCGGGGTCCGAGTCGTTGTAGCCGGACGGCGCCGTGTCGTTCGGCGCGTCCGGGTGGAAGAGCGCCGCCAGGTACTGGATCTGGCCGCGGCCCGGACCCAGCTCGAACTGGCCGCCCCCGTAGGCGCCGATCCCGTTGGCGGCGCAGTAGTCGTAGGCGTCGAACAGGGCCTCGATCGAGCCGAAGCGCGATGGCTTGACGTTCACCATCCGCGGCTTCCACTCGAGCCCCTCGATGTCGGCGACCGAGTGGATCGGGGCGTCCCAGGTGATCCGGTCCCTGGCCGGCTCGAGGATCGGTCGCGTCTCGTCGGTGATGGCCGGATCCTCGATCCACGCCTGCGGGAAGGCGTCTATCACGCGCCGGTAGAGCGCCGGTTCCGGGGGGTTGTCGACGACCGTGCCCTTGTAGTGGCCCTTGAAGTCCACAGAGTCGACCGCGCCCGTCTCGACCAGCTCGGCCACGAGCGCGTCGGTCCAGGAGCCGGTCGGGTCGAGCTTGAAGCGAAGCGACGGGTAGAGCTCGAGCCGCCGCCGGACGGGCTCGACCGAGGCGGGCTCGCCGAGCCGCAGCGACACGACGAAGCGCACGGGCCGCGGGTTGCGCCCGACCGCCTCGGCGAGGGTCGTGCCCGCCTGCCGCAGCGCGAGGTCGAGCGCCGCGCTCTCGAACGCCCAGCGCCGGTAGAGGCGCGACACGTCGCGCACGGGCTCCGCGGGGAAGAGGTCGAGCGACCCGACGAGCTCGCTGAAGCTCCGCAGCGTGTGCGAGCCCGAGAGGTCGTGCACCGGGCCCGCGTCCTGCAGCGCGATGTGGTCGAGCGCGTCGTAGGTCACGTCCTCGCCCACGCCCTCGTGGCCGGCGCCTGCGATGCGGACCACCGTGGACACCCGCGTGAACTCGCTCGACACCTCGCGCTTGAGCCGCTCGAGCGAGTAGCCCTCGATCTCGAGCGGCAGGTCGGCGACGCGGTCCCAGAGGCTCATGCCGCCGCTGAGGTTAACGGGCCGGCGCGCGTCCGGATCGAGGGCGTCGCGGCGTTCCGGGCTAAACGGCTTCCTGCTCGGGCCGCACCGAGGCGATCTTCTCGGCGCGGAGCTGCTGCAGCACGGTGAGCACCGCGGCGATCAGCGTCACGACGAACATCATCGTCGCCACGATGTTGACCTGGGGCGGGATCGACACGCGCGCGGCGCCCCAGATGAACAGCGGGTAGGTGACCGTTGAGCCGGAGTTGAAGTTCGTGATCACGAAGTCGTCGATCGAGAGCGCGAACGCGAGCAGCGCGGCCGCGAGCACCCCCGGCGCGATCAGCGGGAGCGTGACGCGCACGAAGGTCTGGATCGAGTTCGCCCCGAGGTCCTGAGCCGCCTCCTCGAGCGAGCGGTCGAAGCCGATCAGGCGCGAGCGCACCGTCACCACGACGAACGAGATGTTGAACATCACGTGCGCGATCAGGATCGTGTTGAAGCCGGTGTTCACGCCCAGGCTCAGGAACAGCGACAGGAGCGACGCGCCGAGCACGATCTCGGGCGTCGCGAGCGGCAGGAAGATGAAGAAGTTGGTCGCGCCGCGCGCGCGGAACTGGTAGCGCACGAGCGCGAGCGCCATCATCGTCCCGAGCGCGGTCGCGATCACCGTCGACAGGGCCGCGATCTCGATCGACACCTTCAGCGCGTCGAGCAGCCCGGGCACCCCGAAGGGGTCCTTCCAGTGCTTGAGCGTGAAACCCTGCCAGACGAAGTTGAAGCGGCTGTGCGTGTCGTTGAACGAGAACCAGATGATCACCGCGATCGGGGCGAGCAGGTAGACGATCACGAGCCCCGAGAACACGTTCAGCGACTGGTCGAGCAGCCAGCGGCCCGCGCGCAGGGCGCCGGGGTGCCGCACTCCCGCGGCGGGCGGCGCGGCGGGCTGGGCGACTGTCGTGCCGGTCACCTTGCCTCGGCCCCCATCAGCGACTCGGTGCCCGCGATCTTCGCCCAGACGGACACCAGCACGAGGATCACGCCCATCAGCACGAACGAGAGCGCGGCCGCCGTCGGGTAGTCGGTGATCTCCAGGTAGCGGCTCTGGATGACGTTGCCGATCATGAACTGGCGCGGGCTGCCGAGCAGCGTCGCGTTGACGAAATCGCCCGCCGCCGGGATGAACGTGAGCAGCACGCCCGCCACGACGCCCGGCATCGAGAGCGGCAGCGTGACGCGCAGGAACACGTCGCGGCGCGACCCGTAGAGGTCGTAGCCCGCCTCCAGCATCCGCTTGTCGATGCGCTCGATGCTCGCGTACACCGGCAGGATCATGAACGGCAGGAAGTTGTAGGTGAGCCCCGCGATCACCGAGCCGGTCGTCGCGAGGACGCGCCCGTCGGAGGGGATCACGTGGATCGCCTTGAGCGTGTCCACCACGACGCTCGAGTCGTCGAGGATCGTCTCCCAAGCGAGCGTGCGCACGAGGTAGGTGACGAAGAACGGCAGGATCACGAGCAACAGCAGCGCGTTGCGCCAGCGGCCGCCTCGCATCGCGATCGTGTACGCGAGCGGGTAGCCGATCAGCAGGGACAGCCCCGTGGTCGCCGCCGCGTACTCGAGCGAGCGGGAGAGCTGCGGCCAGTACGTCGTCAGCGCATCGCTGTAGGTGGCGAAGTGCCAGCTGAACGTGTAGCCGTTGAAGACCGACCCGGTCTCGAGCGAGATCCTCGCCATGTAGTACAGCGGGACGAGGAAGAACGCGCCGAGCCAGAGCATGCCAGGCGCGAGCAGCAGGTACGGAAGGAAGCCCTTCCTCCGCTGGAGCAGGGACGCCACGGGACCGTCCTCGCTGGCGCTACGCGCCGATCACCTTCTGGAACGCCGTGTTGAGCTGGTTTTCCTCGTCCGGCGTCAGCGGCCGGAAGATGCGAGCGCGCTTCTGCGTCTCGGCGTCGGGGAACACGAGCGGGCTCTCGGCGAGCTTCGGATCGGTGCGGCGGATGATCTCCTGGACGCCCTTCACCGGCGGCACGTAGTTCACGTACGCGGTGATCTTCGCCTGGACCTCCGGGTCGTAGACGTAGTTCATGAAGACCTCGGCGGTGTAGGCGTGCGGCGCCCCGACCGGGATCTGCATGTTGTCGGTCCAGAGCATGAATCCTTCCTGCGGCTGCAGGAACTTGATGTTGTTGTTGTCGGACTCGAGCTGGACCGCGTCCCCCGACCAGCCGAACACGAGCCACGAGTCGCCCTTCGGCAGGTCCTTCAGGTAGTCGTTGCCGGTGAAGCGGCGGATCTGGCCGTCCTTGGCGGCCTTGTCGATCTTCTCGATCGCCGCCATGGCGTCGTCGAGGCCCTGGAAGCTCTGCGGGTCCTTGCCCATCCCGAGCATCACGAGGCCGACGGTGTCGCGCATCTCGGTGAGCATCGTGACCTTGCCCTTCAGCTTCGGGTCGAAGATGTCGTTGATGCTCTGCGGCGTGCCGACCTTGTCCTTGCGGCAGATCAGGCCGGTCTGGCCGCTCTGCCACGGCACGGTGTAGTCGCGGCTCCGGTCGATCGGCGAGTTCCGCAGCACGTCGGTCATGTTCTGGACGACGTTCGGCATCGCCGACTTGTCGAGCTTCTGGACGTAGCCGAGCTCGATCATCTTGGCGGCCATCCAGTCGGTCACGACGTGGAGGTCGCGGCCGCCCGAGTTCCCCGCGGCGTACTGCTGGCGGACCTTGCCGAAGAACTCGGTGTTGTCGTTGATCTCCTCGGTGTACTTGACCTTGGTCCCGTACTTCTTCTGGAACTCGTCGAGCGTGGGATGGCGGTTGCCCTTCACGTCGATGTAGAGCGGCCAGTTCGAGAAGTTGAGCGTCTTCGCGATCTGGCCCTTGGGGATCACGTCGGACTGCTTGTTGGCGCCCGTCTTCTCGATCCCGCCCCCGCCGCCGCAGGCGGCGAGGAAGGCGGCGGCGCTCAGCGACAGGGCCCCCGCGCCGGCGCCCCGCAGCAGCTTGCGGCGCGTGATCTCCCGGCGGATGAGCTCGTCGAGATCTCTGTCGAAATCGGTCACTTCCCCTCCTCGGTGAGGGCCGGCTCGGCCGGCCCGGCTGAGTCACCGGGCGCCTGCGCCCGCTGTCCATCGCCGCTCGTCGCGGCCCCCTCGCCGACGCGGCTGCCCTCCTCGCGCACGACGTGCATGTGCTGGGTCGCCCACGACAGGCGCACGTCGTCGCCGGCGCCCGGCAGGCGCCGGCGGGCTTCCTCGTCCACGTTCGGGACGAGCACGGTCATCGTCACCCCGTCCGGGAGGCGCACCACGAACTGGGTCGCCGTGCCGAGATAGAGCGAGCTCTCGACGAGGCCCCGGACGCTCGGGCGGTCGGGCGGCGCCGGCTCGTCGGCCGACAGCAGCGTGAGCTTCTCCGGCCTCACCACCGCCCAGCAGCGCTCGCCGCTGCGCAGGCCGTCCGCCTGCGCAGTGGCCTCCACGCCGCTGTCGAGCCGCACGCGCGCCGGGCCGCCGTTGGCGGACACCACCACGCCGGGCATGAGGTTCGACACGCCGATGAAGCCGGCGACGAAGGTGGTGCGCGGACGGTCGTACACGGCCTCGGGCGTGTCGCACTGCTCGACCACGCCGCGGTTCATGACCGCGATGCGGTCGGACATGGTGAGCGCCTCCTCCTGGTCGTGCGTCACGTAGACGAAGGTGATGCCGACCTCGCGCTGGATGCGCTTGAGCTCGACCTGGAGGTTCTTGCGCAGCTTGAGGTCGAGCGCGCCGAGCGGCTCGTCGAGCAGCAGCACCGCCGGCCGGTTCACGAGCGCGCGCGCGAGCGCGACGCGCTGCTGCTGGCCGCCCGAGAGCTGGCGCGGCTTGCGCTTGCGCTCCCCGGCGAGCCCCACGAGCTCGAGCTCCTCGCCGACGCGGCGCGCGATCTCCTTCTTGTCGACGCCCTTGCGGCGCAGGCCGAACGCCACGTTCTCCTCGACGCTCAGGTGCGGGAAGAGGGCGTAGCTCTGGAAGACGGTGTTGGGCGGCCGGCGAAACGCCGGCACGCCCTCCATGTCGACGCCGTCGACGAGGATCGTGCCCTCGGTAGGCTCCTCGAAGCCGGCGATCAGGCGCAGCGTCGTGGTCTTGCCGCAGCCGCTCGGGCCGAGCAGCGTGAAGAACTCGCCGCGGGCGATGTCGATCGAGACGTGGTCGACCGCGACTACGTCGCCGAAGCGCTTGGTGACGCCCACGAGCCGGACGGAGGGCAGCGGCCCGCCCGCGGCGCGGGAATCGCTCGAAGCGGTCAGGGTCCTCTCCATCTCCTCCTCGGCTGTGTCGGCGGACGGCCGTCTCTCGACGGGCGAAAAGCTATGTCCGGCTTGGAGCGCACGCAATTGGCAGATAGCCCTAAAGGCGGCCGAGTCATTGTACATCTGGTACAACTGTGCTCCAGGCAGTTGAACGGAAGTCCCCTTGCTCGTGCGCCGGAGCGCAGTTAGCGTTGTCCGCATCGTCTAGGAGGCGCAGGAGAGGAGAAGGCATGGCGACGAGGCTCGAGGGCGCCCCGCAGGCAGCCCCGGCTGGCCGCAGCGAGCTGCAGGACCTGGCGAGGCGGCATCTGTGGATGCACTTCACGCGCATGAGCGCGTACGCCGACCACGAGATCCCGATGATCGTGCGCGGCGACGGGTGCTACGTCTACGACGAGCACGGCAAGCGCTACCTCGACGGCCTCTCGGCGCTGTTCTGCGTCAACGCCGGCCACGGGCGCGCCGAGCTGGGCGAGGCGGCAGCCCAGCAGGCGAAGGAGCTCGGCTTCTACACGAACTGGACGTTCGCGCACCCGCGCTCGGTCGAGCTGGCGGCGAAGGTGGCCGAGCTGGCGCCCGGCGACCTCAACCGCGTCTTCTTCACCTCGGGCGGCTCGGAGGCCGTGGAGTCCGCGCTCAAGCTGGCGCGCCAGTACCACAAGCTGCGCGGCGAGCAGCTCCGCTACAAGGTGATCGCCCGGCGCACCGCCTACCACGGCACCACCTTCGGCTGCCTCATGGCGACCGGCATCACCGCCATCCGGTCCGCGTACGAGCCGCTTCCGATGGGCGGCTGCCACGTCGCGAACACCAACCGCTACCGCGCGCCCGAGGGGCAGGACCCGCTCTGGCCCGCGGAGGAGATCGAGCAGCGCATCCTCTTCGAGGGGCCCGAGACGGTGGCCTGCGTGATCCTCGAGCCCGTGCAGAACTCGGGCGGCTGCTTCACGCCCCCCGACGGCTACTTCCAGCGCGTGCGCGAGATCTGCGACAAGTACGGCGTGCTGCTGATCTCCGACGAGGTCATCTGCTCGTGGGGCCGTCTCGGGTACTACTGGGGCGCGGAGCGCTACGACTACCTGCCGGACCTGATCACCACCGCCAAGGGCATCACGTCGGCGTACGCGCCGATGGGCGCGGTGATCGCCTCGGACAGGGTCGCCGAGCCGTTCATGGAGGACAGGCGGATGTTCTCCCACGGCATCACCTTCGGCGGGCACCCGGTCTCGGCCGCGGTGGCGCTGCGCAACATCCAGATCTTCGAGGACGAGGACCTCTGCGGGCGCGTGCGCCGGTACGAGCCGGAGTTCAAGGCGATGCTCGACCGGCTCGCCGAGCTCCCGATCGTCGGCGACGTGCGGGGCGCGGGCTACTTCTGGGCGCTCGAGCTCGTGAAGGACAAGGAGACCAAGGAGACCTTCCCGCTGGAGGAGCGGGAGGAGCTCCTGCGCGGCTTCCTCTCCGCCGAGCTGTACAGGCGCGGCCTGATCTGCCGGGCCGACGACCGCGGCGAGCCGGTGATCCAGCTCTCGCCGCCGCTGATCGCTGGGCCCGAGCAGTTCGAGGAGATCGAGTCCGTCCTGGGCTCGGTGCTCACGGAGGCCTGGGAGCGCGTCGTCCGCCACTAGGCGGGCGCGGCAGCCGGGAGATCCAGTGCTCACGGTCCAGCGCCTCGTCAGCGACATGGGCCTCGAGCTCGCCGCCGGGGAGGGCGGCGCCGAGGCGCCGGTGCGCTGGGTGCACATCACCGAGCTGAACGACCCCACGCCCTGGCTCTCCGGCGGCGAGCTGCTGCTGACCACCGGCATCCAGCTCGGCTCGCCGGAGCGCCAGCGCGAGTTCGTGCAGCGGCTCTCGGACCACCACCTGGCCGCGCTCGGCTTCGGGACCGGCTTCGACCACGACGTGATCCCCGCGGCGCTGCTCGAGCGCGCCCGCGAGCTCGACTTCCCGGTGTTCGAGGTGCCCTACCGGGTGCCGTTCATCGCCATCACCGAGAGGGCGTTCAGGCAGCTCGTGAACGAGCAGTACGACGTGCTCCAGCGCGGCATCGCGATCCACAAGCGGCTCGAGCGGCTCGTGCTCGAGGAGCGCGGGCTCGACGAGGTGGTGCGCGCGCTGGCGGCGGCGATCGGCGGCTCGGCGCTCGTCCTCTCGGCGCGCGGCGAGACGATGGCCGCGGGCGCCTTCAGGCGCGGGCTCGACGAGCAGACGATCGAGCTCGTGCGCCGCGAGGTGCTGCGCCGCGGCGGCGCCGGCGGCACAGCCGCGCCGTTCGTGCCAGGGGAAGCCGACCTGGCGGGCCGCGCGATCGCGCTGCCGGTCACGATCCGCGCGAACGCGCTGCCGCAGGCCTGGCTCGTGGCGGTGCGCGACGCGGGCGGCCTCGGCGACTTCGAGCGCCTGATCCTGCAGCAGGCGGTCACCGTAGTGGCGCTCGAGCTGATGCGCCAGCGCGTGATGCGCGACACCGAGCGCCGGCTCGCAGGCGACCTGCTCGCGGAGGCGCTCGGCGGGCGGCTCGACCCCGCGGAGCTCGCCACGCGCCTGCGCCCCTTCGGCGTGGGAGAGCGCGCCGCGGTGCTCGTGCTCTCGG
The DNA here is from genome assembly GCA_019683805.1 of Thermoleophilaceae bacterium. Taxonomy (GTDB): domain Bacteria; phylum Actinomycetota; class Thermoleophilia; order Solirubrobacterales; family Thermoleophilaceae; genus JADGHQ01. The sequence continues at coordinate 3,327 of JADGHQ010000054.1, read as the reverse complement.
TTGACGACCCGCCGGCGGGCGAGGGAGCGCTCGACCGCAGCCTCGGCGAGGCCGGCGTGGGAGCGCTCGTGGCGACGCGCGAGCGGCTCCTCTGCGCGGTCGTCGACGCGGGGGACGAGGACCTCGACTGGCAGGCGCTCGCGAGCGCGGCCCGCAAGGCGCTCGCCGCAGACCAGCAGGGCGAGGCGCGCGTCGCCGTCAGCCGCCCGGCGTCGGTCGCGACGCTGCGGCGGAGCTTCCACGAGGCGCGCTGCGCGCTCGAGGCGTCGGTGATCAACGGGTACCCGGTCGATCACGTCGCCACCTACCGCGACCTGGGCGCGTTCCAGCTCCTGCTCTCCCTGCAGGACGAGGAGGCGCTCAGGCTCTACTGCGACAACCTGCTGGGGCCGCTAGAGAACGGGGGCGGAGACTACGGCGACGAGCTGATCCGCTCGCTCGAGGCCTTCATCGAGGAGAACGGCCAGTGGGAGCGCGCCGCGCGCCAGCTGTTCTGCCACCGGCACACGCTGCGCTACCGCATCCGCCGCATCGAGGAGCTCACCGGGCGCGACCTCTCGCGGGCCCGCGACCGGATCGAGTTCTGGCTGGCCCTGCGCGGCAGGGAGCTCGTGGGATGACAAGGGTGTCCCGAAAACGGGAGGAGGAGCTGTCCACATGAGGGTTGGAGTGCCGACCGAGGTCAAGGCCGACGAGTACCGCGTGGCGATCACGCCCGCAGGGGTGCGCGAGCTGGTCGAGCGCGGCCACGAGGTCCTGATCCAGAAGGGCGCCGGCGCGGGGAGCACGATCCCCGACGAGGAGTACGAGGCGCAGGGCGCCACGATCGTGCCCGACGCCGCCGCGCTGTTCGAGGCCGCCGAGATGATCGTGAAGGTGAAGGAGCCGCAACCCGAGGAGGTCGCGATGCTTCGCTCCGACCACCTGCTCTTCACCTACCTCCACCTCGCCCCCGCCCCCGAGCTCACCCGCGGGCTGATGGAGTCGGGCGCCACCTGCGTCGCCTACGAGACCGTGGAGGACGCGCACGGGCGCCTCCCGCTGCTCGCCCCGATGAGCGAGGTGGCCGGCAAGATCGCCACCCAGGCCGGCGCCTTCATGCTCGAGAAGCCGCTCGGCGGGCGCGGCGTGCTGCTCGGCGGGGTGCCCGGCGTGGCGGCCGCCACGGTGCTCGTGATCGGCGGCGGGGTGGTTGGCATGAACGCCGCCTTCATCGCGATCGGGATGGAGGCCGACGTCTACGTCTTCGACCGCAGCATCGACCGCCTGCGCGAGCTCGACGTGGCCTTCGGCGGTCGCGCCTCGACGGTCTACTCGTCGACGCTCGCGATCGAGCAGATGCTGCCGCGCGCCGACCTCGTGATCGGCGCCGTGCTGATCCACGGCGCCCGCGCGCCGTGGGTGATCAAGCGCGACCAGCTGCGGCTGATGAAGGAGCGCGCCGTGCTCGTCGACGTGTCGATCGACCAGGGCGGCTGCTTCGAGACCTCACGCCCGACCACCCACTCGGACCCCACCTACGTGGTCGACGGCATCACCCACTACTGCGTCACGAACATGCCCGGCGCGGTGCCGGTCACCTCGACCTTCGCGCTCACCAACGCGACCCTGCCGTACGTCCTGGCGCTCGCCGACAACGGCGTGCGGAACGCCGTCACGCGCGACCCCGGCCTGCGCAGCGGCGTGAACGTGGCCGGCGGACGGGTCACCCACCCGGCCGTGGCCGAGGCAGTCGGAGTCAGCTACACGCCCGTGGAGGAGGCGATCCGCCTCTCCACGCCGCAGACCGCCTGAGGAGGAGACATGGCGACCACCGAAGCGACGATCGAGATCAAGAACTTCATCGACGGAGAGGAGCGCCCCGCCGCGGGCGGCGTCGAGCCGGTGCTGAACCCCGCCACGGGCGAGCAGATCGGCACAGCGCCGGTGTCGACCGAGGAGGACGTCGACGCGGCCGTGCGCGCCGCGGCCGCGGCGTTCCGCGGCTGGTCGGACACGCCGCCCGGCCGGCGCGCCGAGGCGCTGCTCAAGCTCGCCGACGCGCTCGAGGAGCACGCCGACGAGCTCGCCCGGCTCGAGTCGCTCGACGTCGGCAAGCCGATCGAGTCGATGAAGGCCGACGAGATGCCCGTGCTCGTGGACAACCTGCGCTTCTTCGCGGGCGCCGCGCGCGTGATGGAGGGCAAGGCGGCGAACGAGTACGTGGAGGGCCGCACCTCGATGATCCGCCGGGAGCCGCTCGGCGTGGTCGGCCAGATCGCGCCCTGGAACTACCCGCTGATGATGGCGATCTGGAAGATCGGCCCGGCGCTCGCCACCGGCAACACCGTCGTGCTGAAGCCCTCGGAGAACACGCCGCTCTCGACGGCGAAGCTCGCCGAGATCGCGGCGGAGTTCCTGCCCAAGGGCGTCCTCAACGTCATCCACGGCCACGGCGAGCCGGCGGGCGCCGGCCTGGTGCGCCATCCCTGGGTGCGGATGGTGTCGCTGACGGGCTCCGTCGAGAGCGGCAAGAAGGTCGCCGCGGCCGCGGCGCAGTCGCTCAAGCGCGTGCACCTCGAGCTGGGCGGCAAAGCGCCGGTCCTGATCTTCGACGACGCGGACCTCGAGGCCGCGATCGAGGGAGTGAAGATCGGCGGCTACTTCAACGCCGGCCAGGACTGCACCGCGGCGAGCCGCGTGATCGCGGGGCCGAAGGTCTACGAGGACTTCGTGGCCGGGCTCGCCGACGCGGTGAAGAAGCTCAAGATGGACGACCCGATGTCGGCGGACACCGAGCTCGGACCGGTGATCTCCGAGGTGCAGCGCCAGCGCGTGCAGGGCTTCCTCGAGCGGCGGCCCGAGCACGCGGAGGTGGTGACCGGCGGCAAGGCGCCCGAGCGCAACGGCTTCTGGTTCGAGCCGACCGTCGTAGCCGGCCTGCGCCAGGACGACGAGATGGTCCAGCGCGAGATCTTCGGGCCGGTCGTCTCGGTGCAGCGCTTCAGCTCGGACGAGGAGGCGTACGAGTGGGCCAACGGCGTCGACTACGGCCTCGCCGCCTCGGTCTGGACGCGCGACGTCGGCCGGGCGCTGACGGCGGCCAAGCGGCTCCAGTTCGGCACCGTGTGGGTCAACGACCACATCACGATGGCGTCCGAGATGCCGCACGGCGGCTTCAAGATGTCCGGCTACGGCAAGGACATGTCGGCGTACGCGCTCGAGGACTACACGGAGATCAAGCACGTGATGGTGAGCCTGGAGCACTGACCGCTCTCGGCTGCGTCGGCGGGGGGGGGGGGCGCCGCCCCGCCCCCCCCCCACGCCGAGTAATAGGCGCCGGAGCCC
>JADGHQ010000133.1 GCA_019683805.1 Thermoleophilaceae bacterium | reverse complement strand
GGTGCGTCATCGTTCGACTCCTTTCCGGCCTCGCTGGACCGAGTTAAAGGGGTGCGTGTCGGCTACCAGCCTAGCCGCTCCGACCGACGGCGTGCTCGAACGACCCCGCTCGCCGAGGTCGCAGGCCACCTCGGGGGCCGGAGACCGCTCCTACGGCTCGGCGATGATGTCGTCCGGCTCGGTAAGCGCCTCGATCGCGTCCTGGGCCGCCTCGAGGTCGGCCTCGGGCACGAGCACGCTGACGGCGTCGTCGTCGGGTGATTGCGCGATCGTCGACGCGATCCCCACCTGCCGGAGGATCTCCCGAAGCTCCTCGGCCTCGGCGATGTCGCCGGCGACCGCGACCGCGACCATCCCGCTCATCTCGGGATGATCATAGGGCCTCGCCCGCCTCGGAGCGCTGCTCGGCGGCGCCGGGTCGCGCTCCGCCTTTGACGAGCCGCGGCCCGCCGCGCTCCGGGAAGGGCACCTCGATCACGTCGAAGTCCCTTGGCACCACGGTCTCGGGGAAGATCTCCCGCGCTTCGCGGCCGAGCTCCGAGCCGAAGTAGCGGGTCGAGACGTGCGTCAGCGCGAGCAGGCGCACGTCCGCGAGCCGGGCCACCTCGGCCGCCTCGGCGGCGGTCGCGTGCAAGGTCTCCCGCGCGCGCTCGCGCTCCTCCGTCGAGAACGTCGCCTCGTGGACGAGCAGGTCGGCGCGGTAGGCCGCCTGCACCACGCTCGGCGAGGGCGCGGTGTCGCCGGTGAGCACGACCTTGCGGCCCGGCCGCGGCTCTCCCAGCACCTCCTCGGGAGACACCACCCGTCCGTCGGGGAGCGTCACCGACTCGCCCCGCTGGAGCAGGCCGCGCTCCGGCCCCGGCGGCACGCCGAGCGCGTCCGCGGTCTCGACGTCGAAGCGTCCCGGCCGCTCGTGCTCGACGAGCGCGTAGCCGAGAGCGCTGACGCCGTGGTCGACGGCGAACGCCTCGATCCGATACTCGCCGCGCTCGAGCGTCTCGCCCGGCGCCAGCTCGACGAGCGTCAGCCGGTAGGGGAGCCGGCCCACGAACGGCCGCAGCCGCCCGAACAGGTCGCGCAGCCCGCTCGGCCCGTACACGGTCAGCTCGGTCTCCTCGCGGCCTCGCAGCGCGAACGTCTTCAGCATCCCAGGCAGCCCGAGGAAGTGGTCCGCGTGGAAGTGCGTGAGGAAGATCTCCTCCAGCTCGGGCAGGCCCACGGACGAGCGCTGGAGCTGGCGCTGCGTCCCCTCGGCGCAGTCGAAGAGCAGCCGCTCGCCGCCCCGGCGCAGCAGGAACGCGGCGGGCGCGCGCTGCGCGCTCGGCATCGAAGCCGAGGTGCCGAGGAAGACGAGGTCGAGGTCCACGCCGCGCGATTGTAGGAGCGCAGCCGCGCCCGCCCGGCCGTCTCCCACTCATCCGAGCCCCCCATTCGGTCGATACGTGCCGTCTGATCTGACGCCGCCGGAGCACGCTACCCGGGCAGCACGAGCCGCTGCCCCGGGCGCAGCGTCGTGGAGCGCAGGCGGTTGCGTTGCTCGAGCCGCCAGACGCCCTCGCGGATGTCGCCAGGGTAGGTGCGAGCGGCGATCGACCAGAGCGTATCGGCGGGCTTGACGACGTAGGTGCGCTCGGGACCCGCGCCGTGCGAGGTGCGAGCCGCCATGCCGACGAGGAGCGCGGCCGCGGTAAGCAGTACGAGGAGCTTGGCGAACATGTGTTCGCATGATAGGGCGAACGGCCGTTCGCGTCAAGGTCGAGCGGCGCGGGCTGCCGGACGGGCGCGTACGTGTCCTCACGAGCCATGTCCCGCGACCTGGTCGCGGGACATGGCCGGTTGGGACTCGTCCTGGCGGGTCGATCGTCCACGAGGGCGCCGAGACACGCGGGGAGCCGATCGGTTCCCCGCGGGCGCCGTCCTGCGCGCAGGCGCTACGGCCTCCGTCTCGGGCTAGGCTCGAGCGGTCTTCTTGCAGATCCGCACGGTGCGGGCCTTGCGCCCCTTCTTGCCCTTAACCTTCACCGTCTTGCACGCCCGCTTCGCCTTGCCGCTCTTGGCCTTGGCGGGCGGCGTCGTCGCCTCGCCGGCCGCCCCGGCGGGCTTCCAGTCCACCATGCCGCCCGTGCACGCCGCGCGGCCTGCGCCGAACAGCGGGCCGGCGACCCCGTAGGCGGGCTTCGGCTTCGAAACGCCCTCGCCGCCGGCGGTCATGAGACCGCTCTGCCAGCCGCCGCTGCCGGGAGCCGCCTGGCGCGTCTTCTCGTCGACGAGCAGGAACAGCTCGACGTCGGTGACGGTCGGGTCGCACGCGAAGTACCGGGTCACCATGGTGCGG
>JADGHQ010000053.1 GCA_019683805.1 Thermoleophilaceae bacterium | reverse complement strand
CGCGATCGGCCGGACGGCGACCATAGCCGGGTCCCCGGCGGGAGCGCAACGACCGTTGTCAGAGCGAGATCGCGCCGCCCGCGTCGCGCAGGACGATGCGCTCGAGCTGGGGTGCGCCCTCGGCGCGCAGCCAGCTCAGCCGCAGGCGGATGTCGTTGTAGCGGCGCTCGACCGGCACGCTGAAGGTCGTGCTGCGCCCCGGCGGCAGGTCGTGGATGTCGCCGCCCACGACGAGCGCGAAGTTCCCCCGCTCGCTGCCGCCGCCGAAGCGGAACCACACGCGTCCGGGGCGGTCGGCCCACACCTGCAGCCGCAGCAGGCTCGTGCAGCGGCCGGTCGCGGGGTTGCACGGAGGCGTGAGGTAGGAGAGCAGCCGCGGCCGGGCGCCGCCCACCTCGACGAGCGTGCCGGAGCGCTCCGTGTGGATGCGCTTGACCTCGGCGTGGAAGCGCGGCCGGTGGAGGCCCGGCTCGACGAGCAGGGCGCGCGGCGGCTGGGCGCAGCCCGGCGTGCGGGTGGTGAGCGTGCCGTCGCCCGCGACCGCGACGCGGCAGTGGGCTCCCGGCCCGAGCCCATCGGCGGTCGGCAGCGCGTAGTCGGCCTGGACGGACTCGTTGAAGAGCTCGTTCAGGTGGTTCGAGTCGAGGAGCTGCTGGTCGATCTCGAGGATGCCCGCGCGTACGCCCGGCCCCAGCGCGTGATCGATCCAGGCGCGGTCCGCAGGCAGCAGGGCGCGCTCGTCGCGGACGATGCCGGCCTGGTAGGCCGCGCCCCACTGGAGCTCGAGGACGAGCAGCGCGAGCACGACCGCGACAGCGCCCGCGGTCGGCGTCCGCAGCCGCGCCGCGGCCGCGAGCGCGCGCGAGAGGCGCGACGGCGCGCGCGGTGGAACGGGTCGGGCGCTCGCGCGTGCGCGGCTCGGGGCCGAGGCGGCGCTCGCGTGCCGGCGCGCTCGGTCCCGCGCGCGGGCGCGCGCCGTTTCCCGCCGGGTGCGCCTCGACGCGCGGCGGGGCGCTCCCGGGGCGCCCACGACGAGCCACGCGCCGAGCAGGGCCGCCGCCAGCGCGATCAGCATCGAGCCGAGGGCGGGGTGCCCCGGCAGGAGGTCGCCGCCCCGGGCGCGCAGCGCGCTCGTGGCCTTCGACTCCCAGGGCTCGCCCTGGGCGGGAAGGAACGCGAGCGGGACGGTGAGAACCGCCGCCGCGAGCGCGCCGGCGCGGAAGGAGATCCGCCCTCGCGCGACCACCGGCGCGACCAGCAGCAGCGGCGCGACGTAGCCGACGTAGCGCTCGACGATCCAGCTGCGGACGTCCGCGAGGAACCAGCCGCTCTCGAGCACGAGCGCCGCGGAGGTCGCGGCGATCACGCAGAGCAGCGGTCCGACGGCCTCGTCGCGCCAGTTGTCGCGGCGTCCCATCAGCGCGAGCGCAGCCGCCGCGGGCGCCACGCCGCTCATCGCCACGAGGCCGAGGCCCTGCGCGCCCGAGCGGCGGATCACGCGGCCGAGGCCGGGGCTGAAGCCGCGAAGGCTCTCGTAGAGGCCGACGCTGTCCCAGCCGCGCGCGGCGAAGTACGCGAGGCCCGCCGTCGTCACGCCTCCGAGCGCCGCGAGCAGGGCGCGGTGGGCGCGCAGCCGCGGCAGGCGGCGGCCGGGCGCCTGGCGGAAGGCGTCCAGCAGTAGGGCGGCGAGCAGCGCCGGCCAGAGGACGGCTAGCTGAATGCGCGTGAAGGTGGCGAGCGCGAGCAGCACGATCAGCGGGACGCGCGCCCGGGAGCGCGGATCGCGGAGCGCCGCGTACGCCGCCGCGAGCGCGGCCGCGGCGAGCGGGTAGGCGAGGTTCTCGGTGAGCAGCTCGCTCGTCAGCAGCATCCACGTGCCCGCGAGCGAGAGCGCGGCCGGAGCGAGCGCGAGCCGCGGGCCGACGATCCTGCGCGCGAGCAGCCAGGTGGGGATCGCGACGAGCGGGGCGACGAGCGCGTTGATCGCGTGCACGACCGAGAAGGCGCTCGCCGACCCGCCCACGATCCAGGCCGGCGAGGCGAGCACCACGTACAGCGGGTTCGGCACCGACGCGGAGACGCCCCGCATCGTCAGGCCGTGGCCCGCGGCGAAGGAGCGCGCAGCGTCGCCGTAGATCAGCTCGTCCGGGAATACGACGGGGAGCGGGGAGGAGCGCGCGAGCAGCCAGTACGCGAGCCCGGCCGCCACCGCGAGGGCGGCCACGCACCAGGTCTCGGCGCTCGGCCGCGCGAGCGGGGCACGCGCGCGCGCAGGCGCCTCGGCGGGTCGGTCGAAAGTCGTCATGGCCAGGGAGCGCGCCGCGAGTCCGGCGCGCGCGGCCAGCCTAACCCCGGTCGGCCGGTGTGTGAAGGATCGGGGCGCGGGGCGTCGAACCTGTAGGCGCCGGTCCAGGCCGCGGCGCCCAACACGCGCGCCCGCGACGCGCTGCGCCCGAACCGGTGGAAATCTCCCGAACGGGGCATGCAAATGCCACCGAGGGGAGATTCGGAGCGCCGCACACCCGTCTTAGGGTCGCCGTGCGCCCGGCCGTCCCGCCTTCGGGCTCCGGCCGGGGCTGACGGCAACTCCAAATCCCAGGAGGAGGGACTGGTGTCCAAACCCCGTAGCTTGCTGCGGCTGCTGGGCGTCATGGTCCTCGCGATCGCGGTGGGAATCACGTTCGCGGGTCCGGCCGGCGCCAAGATGACCAAGGCCCAGAAGCGGCACGCCGCCAAGGTCCTGATCAAGCAGCTGAAGAAGAACCCGCGCCTGATCAAGTCGAAGCGGTGGCTGCGGAAGGCCGGTCATGTCGACGCGACCCTTCCGCTGACGGTCCGCCTCAACCCGGTCGTCGCGCTCGGCACAGACGCGAGCCATCACGTGATCACGGGCGCCGCGGCGTCGAACGACACGGCGACCATCGACCTCACGTCCTCGTTCGGTCCTGAGGTCGGCCCGCGGCAGACCACGATCGACGGGAAGCTGCACGTGATCGCCAAGTTCGGCAACCCGGCCGAGGGCGACGATCTCGGCGACCTCACGATCACGGTCACCGACGCTGAGCTCACCGCGGCGAGCATCGGCGTCCTCGAGAACCCGGACTCCACCTGCCCCACCCCGCCGATGAGCACGCTCACCCAGGGCGGCGTGATCGCGCGCAACGGCTCGGGGGTGGCGCAGCTCACGGGTAGTGGCGGCCTCGCGCCGACCGTCAACCAGAACACGGTGCTCCGCACCGCGCCGATCTCGCTGGGCGCCGCGAGCATCGCGGGCTCGCCGAACATCGGCAAGGCGAACATCTTCAAGCAGTCGAACAACGTTCGCCTCTCGCTGCACACGACCGCGACGGTGACCACGATCTTCCGCTCGACGGAGGACGGCACCGGCGACACGCTGGGCTTCGGCAATAACGCCTTCCAGGCCGGCATGCTGCCGAACGCCCTCTTCCAGTGCGACGAGGCCTTCGGCGGCACGACGAGCTCTGCCGGCCTGGGCGCCGGCGACACGACCGGCAATTTCGGCGACGTGGGCCCGGTCGGCTCGCGCAACGTGATCCCGGTCGACGTCATCGGGTCGCTCAAGATCAACCCGTCGCTGACCACGGACGGCGCCCTCCGGCTCGCGACGCTGGACGTCCACTCGGCCCAGCCGCGTGAGTCGACGGTCGACGCCTGCCTCCAGGTGGCGTCGCTCGTCAAGACGGGTACGGCCGACGCCCACGTCGCCGCGCTCGAGGGCAACCTCGGCGTGCCCGCCGGCACGCTCAGCGGCATCAGCACGGCCGCCCCGACGGCTACGCCGTGCGTCGACACGAACGAGGGCGACTGGCCGCTCGTCGCGGCCCGCCTCGCGCAGCTCGTCAACAACTCGCAGCCGACGGATCGCGTGCTCGCGCTCGACCCGTCGGTCGAGGTCGACGACCTGACGGCCGAGGCGCTGGTCGGCACGCTCTAGGCCGAGCGCGTCGCGGCGGTACAGGATGCGGGCGCCGCGAAAGCGGCGCCCGCAGCCTTTGTGCGGCCGGTGGCGAGAGCCCGCGGGGTCGTGTTACCCTGGCGCCCGGTCCGCAGGCCTGGCCGACTGCGTGGACCGTTCTCTGGACTCATACAAGGAGATCGCCTCTCGATGCTTCCCCCCCGCCCCCGGCGCCGTTCGCCCGCAGCGGCGAGCGGCCGACACGCTCTCCGTCTCCTCCGGCTCGCGCTCGTCGCCGCGGTCCTGCTCTGCGTCGCCGGGCCGGCGCCCGGCGCGGGCGCGGCGGCCCCCGCCGACGGCGAGGCGGCGGCTCACGCGGCGCGCTCCCTCGACCGCCCCGCCGCACCCGCCAAGAAGAAGCGCAAGCCCAAGCTCTGCATCGTCAAGCGGCTCGTCAACGGCAAGCTGCGGACCGTCTACGTTCGCACGTACGCCTACAGGTACGTGAGGAGGCACGGCAAGCGCGTGCGCACGATCGTGCGGGTCAGGCGCGCGATGCGCGCGAAGTGCACGGCGCACTGCATCAAGCAGAAGGTCTCGGGGGGCAGGGTGCGCACCGTCTACGTGGTGCGCAAGGTGAGCGTGCTCGTCAAGAAGGGGCGTCGGCTCGTGCGCCGCAGGCGCCGGATGAAGGTGCCCGCGCTCACGCGCTGTCCGAAGACGTCGGGAGGCACCGTGCTCGGCACGCCCGTGAAGCTCGAGCTCGACCCCGACCAGAGCTTCGCCACGCTCGACTTCGGCGCGTTCACGCGCGACGCCCCGCTCTCGGGCACGATCAGCGGCTACACGGTCGGCAGGATCGACATCTCGAAGCCGACCAACCTCACGATCTCGAGCGGCCGCATCTCGATCGGCCAGACGCCCGTCTTCATCGACGACGACTGCAACGGCGAGGTGAGCGCCTCCATCGCCACCGACCCGGCCTCGTACGCCTTCATCGACACCTCGAAGGACAACAACGCCCAGCTCGACGGAAGCAGCGGCAAGATCACCTCGATCGTCACGCTGCGGATCCGCGCGGCGCTCGACCTCCGCAACGGGGAGAACGGCTGCCACCAGCCGTATCTGAAGACGGGCTGGACGGAGTCGAGCGCGCGCTTCGTGTTCTCCGGCAGGCTCGACACGACGAGGGGCCTGAGGGTGAGGCTGGGCTCCACGAGCGTGCTGCTCGACGACTTCACCGCGTGCCTCTCGATCGGGGACCCGACCGCGCCCTGCAACGGCCTGGCCGTGCCGCTCCCGTTCATCGTCTCGTCGAAGGTCGTGGCGAGCATCGGCTTCGGGAACTACGGGCGGCTCGACATCAAATGAGCGCGCGCGCCGCGACTGCGCTCGCTGCAGCCGCGGTCTGCGTGTGCGCGGCGGCTCCGGGGCCGGCGCTCGCCTCGGGGACGGGCGGCTCCGACGTGCTCGTCGCGATGGCGCGACCCGACGCGTCGGCCGCCGCGCTCGCGTCGGCGGCGGGCGGCAGGCCGCGGCTTCTCTCGCGCGCGCTCGGCGTGTGGCTCGTGCGCGCGGCGCGCGGCGCCGACCCCGCCCGCCTCGCGCGGCGGCTCGCGCGCCGGCCCGAGGTGGCGGCGGCGCAGCCCGACGTGCGGCTGCGCGCGGCGGCGACGCCGATCCTGCCGTGCGCTGCCCGGCCCGACAGCCCGCTCGGGTGGTGGCTTGCGACCGTGCGCGCGGACCGGGTCGACGCCCCCGCGCAGACGGGCCCTATCGCCCTGCTCGACACCGGTGTCGACGGGTCGCTCCCGGAGCTCGCGGGGAAGCTGCGGTCGCCCCTCGATGCGCTCTCCGGGGGTGTGGACGTCGCCGACCGCGACGGCCACGGCACCGGCGTCGCCGGCATCGCGGCGGCGCGCCCCGGCGCGCTGCGCGGCGTCTCGCCGACGAGCCCGATCGTGCCGATCAGGGTTTTCGACGCGAGCGGCGAGACCACTACGGCCGCGCTTGTGAAGGCGATCGACGCCGCCGTCGCAGCCCACGCCGCCGCGATCAACATGAGCCTCGCCGGCCCGGCTGACGAGAGCAGCGCGTCCGACGATCGCGTGCTCGAGATGGCGATCGACCGCGCGTTCATCGCGGGCGCGCTCGTCGTGGCGGCGACCGGCAACGAGGGCGACGACAGCCTCAACGTGCCGTCCGCCTACCCGCACGTGCTCTCGGTGGCCGCGACAGACTCCGCCGACGCCGTGGCGAGCTTCTCGAACGGGGGCCCGTCGGTCGACCTCGCCGCGCCGGGGGTCGATCTCGTCACCACCGCCCCGGCCGCGCTCTGCCCCACCGGCTTCGCGCTCGCGAGCGGCACGTCGTTCGCGGCGCCGGCGGTGGCGGGGGCGGCGGCGCTTGTCAAGGCAGCGCGCCCCGACCTGTCGGCTCCGCAGGTGTTCGCGCTGCTGCGGACCTCGGCCCGCGACATCGGCCCGCGCGGCTTCGACCCCGACGCGGGCTTCGGCGTGCTCGACGTGACGGAGGCGCTGCGCGCCGCCGCGCCGCCCCCGGACAGCCCCGAGGTGGACGACGACGTCTACTGGATAACCGGCCGCTACGCCGCGCGGCACCCGCTTGCGCTGACGCCGCGCAGGCGGAGCGCCCGGCTCTCGGGCCAGGTGAGCGCGTTCAACGACCCGGCCGACGTCTACCGGGTGAAGCTGCGGTCGCGGGACCGGCTGACCGCGAGGCTCCGCGCTCCCGCGGGCACCCGCTACGCGCTCAGCGTGTGGAACGCGCGCACCAGGGGCTTCGACATCACGAGCGGGCGCGAGCGCGGGCGGCTCGTCGCCGCCTCCGACCGGCGCGGCTCCAGCGAGTCGCTCGCTGTCGAGGTGCGGCGCGGCGGCGTGTTCTACGTGGCGGTGGAGGCCCCACGCCCCGATGCGGCGACGGGGTCGTACGCGCTCACCCTGCGGAGGAGGCCGGGCTAGGGTGGCGGGCCCGCGGGGACACGGCCGGCGTCGCGCAGCTGTCGCGACGGTCGCCGTCCTGATGGCGGTACTGGCCTGGCACGCCGCCTGGAGCGCGTCCGCGGGCTCGCGCACACCCCCGCGCGCGCAAGCGCACGACCATGCCTCGCACGGCCGTGCCGAGGCGCGCCGGCTGCGGCTCCACCGCCGCGCGCTGCGCCGCTACCGGAGGGCTAGGCGTGAGCGCGTCCGCCTGTGGGCGGCCGTGCGCCGCCATCCCGAGGTCGTGCTCACCAGACGCTTCCGCGCGCGGGCGGCCGACGCCCGCCTCGACATGCCGCTGACCGTCCGGCTCAACCCGAAGATCGACGACGACGGCGACTTCTCGACGCCCGCGGTCGACGCGCCGAGCAACGACCGCGTCCGGATCGACTGGGGCGCCGACCCGATCGCCGCGCCCGCCGGCCCCGGCGTGGGAGCGGGCGCGCAGGAGGTGACGCTGTCCGGCAGCTTCGGCCTAACCGCGCGCTGGGGGAAGGACACGATCGGGTACTCGACGGGCAGGTCGGTCGTGGAGGTGGGCAGCGGCGCGGTGGCGATGCAGGCTACGCCGGTCGAGATCGTCGATCCCGTCCCCGCCTGCCCGGACGGGAGCGCGCTGCTCGAGAGCGGGCCGATCTCGATCTCCCAGACGCCCAACTGGACGCGCACGGGGATCCTCGGGCTGATGGGTGGGCCGTTCCGGCTCCGGCTCTACACCCAGTGGACTTTCAACGCGCTGCGGCAGGGCTCCTTCGCCGGCCCGCCGCCGTCCCCGTTCGGCGACGGCTGCGGCGGCGCGTTCTTCTGGACGGGCCACATCGGCGTCACCGCGCCGCCCGTCCCCATCGACTTCCGCGGCAGCTCGACGATCAGCCCGGCGCTCACGACGGACGGGCGCCTGCGCCTGTTCTTGATCCACGTCCACGACGCCGTGATCGCGCAGGACGACGACGCCGCGACGTTCCACGTCTGCGCCGTTCCCGACCCATCGCAGACGCCGGAGGGCTCGCCTCCGCCGGCCGCCGACTGCACGGGGGAGGCCGGCGACGACACGATGCTCCCCGCGACGGTGAAGGTCCTCGACTTCGACGCCGAGGTCCTGATTGGCCGTCCCGACTGAGCCGCGGCCCGAGGCTATCTGCGCCCGCGCGCGCCGGCGACGCGCAGGTAGCGCGACACCGCCTCGGCCCGGTTCGACGCGTTCAGCTTGCGCAGGATGTGCTTCACGTGCGACTTCACCGTGCCGGGCGAGATCACGAGCCGCTCGGCGATCATCGCGTTCGTGGCGCCCTCCGCCATGAGCGCGAGCACCTCGCGCTCGCGGCGCGTGAGCAGGGTGTGGTCGGCCGCGACGGGGGCGGCCGGCGCGAGCAGCTGCATCAGGGGGTGCGGCTCACGCGTCGGGGCCTCCGCCGGCACCGCCGCAGCGGCCCCTGGCAGGCCCTCCTCGAGCCCCGCGAGCCCTCGGCCCAGCGCGCCCAAGAGCTTCGTCAGCTCGTCCGCCTGCGAGCGCAGCCGCTCCTTCAGCAGCACGTGCTCGTAGGCGTGGGCGAAGCCCTCGGCGAACGCCCACAGGGCATCGCGGTCGAGCGGCGTCACGTCGCGGCGGGCGAAGAAGCGGTCGGCCGCGAAGAAGCCGGTCACGCGCCCCTGCGGGGCGACCGGGGCCGCGACGTAGGAGCGCGTGCGCGCCGCCTCGATCACGAGCTTGAGGGTGCGCGGGTCGTTGCGCGCGTCGCTCACGAGGATCGCCTTGCGCTGGCGGACCATGTCCGTCTCCCAGAGGTCCGGGGCGAGCTGCGGCTCGGCGACGCGGACCAGCTCGAGGAAGGGCGCCGCGGCGGCCGGATGCGCCTCGATGTGGACCGCCCCGACCGCCACGCGCGAGCCCTCGACCGCGAAGAACGCCGAGCGGTCGAAGCCGAGGCGGCGGCACAGCTCCTCCGTCGCTCGGCGAGCGAGCTGGTCCGCGCTCGCCACCCCGCGCAGGCGCGCGAGCCCGTCGCGCACGCCGGCGAGCGCGCTCTCGATCTCTCTTCGTGTCGGCTGTCCTTCGGCGTGGCGCGCACCGGCCAGGTCGCGCGCGAACCACGGAGCAGCCGTAGCTGTCCTAGACACTCAGTCCGCCCTCGAGTCCGGGGCGATCCTAACACGACATACCCCTCTCTGGGGACATTTTCTTGCGTGTCTCTTTCCGCTCTGGAAAGCGGCTTCGCGGCCCCGGACGAGCGCCGCGGCGCAGCCCTGCGGGCCGCGGCGGGAGCGCCCGTCAGGCGGGCGTTCGGACTTCCTGCGGCCGCGCGATCGGCGCGGGCTTGGGACGCCGCCGCCTGCCGCGCCGGCGCTCGCGCGCGAGCTCGCGCATGTAGGGGTGGAAGTCGACCTGGATCGTGTGCCGGGGCGAGCGCACGTAGCGCTTCGCCATCTTCCGGCGGTAGCGCTCGATCTCGGCCCGCATCCGCTCCACGCTGGGCAGCGCCGCCTTGCCCTCGAGCACGTCCGCGATCCACTCGGACTGGCGCTCGGCGATCGGCATGATCGCGCCGAGCGGCTGCACGAGACCGATGAAGTAGAGGCCCGGCACGTCGGGATGGACGACGTGGCGGTAGAGCCGCACCTCGTTGTTCGAGGTGTCGATCAGCTCGCTGTCGAGGAACGGGAAGCTGATCTTGTAGCCGGTGCAGTAGACGATCCGGTCCACGTGCTCGACCGAGCCGTCCGCGAAGCGCACGCTGTCGCCCTCGAGGCGCTGGATGCTCGGCTTGGGCTTGACGCGGCCGTGGCCGATCGCCGGCAGGAGCTCCGAGGAGAGCGTGGGATGCGCTTCCCCGAGGCGGTGGTCGGGCTCGGGGAGCCCGTACTCGGTCATCTTCCCCTGCACGCGCCGCAGCTCGCGCTCGAGCAGCCGCATCCCGAGCCTCACGGGCAGCCGGGTGAGGAAGGCGGGCGTGAGCTCGTCGAGCGGCTTGCCGCGCAGGTACTTGGGGAGCACGTACGCGCCCCGGCGCGTCGCGAGGTAGGTGTTGCGCGCGACGCGGCCCAGCTCGCAGGCGATGTCGACGGCGGAGTTGCCGAAGCCGAGCACGACCACGTCCTTGCCCTCGAAGCCCTCGGGGGTCTTGTAGTCGTGCGCGTGCATCACCTCGCCGTCGAACTCGCCGGGGAAGAACGGCCAGCGGGGATCCCAGTGGTGGCCGTTCGCGACCATGACGGCGTCGTAGCGGCGGGTCTGCCCGTCGTCCGTCGTGACGTCGAAGCCGCCCTCGGCGGCCGGCTCGACGCTCGTCACCTCGGTGTTGAAGGTGATGCGCTCGCGCAGACCGAAGTGGTCGACGAAGTCGTCGAAGTAGCGCGCGATCTGCCAGTGGCTCGGGTAGTCCGGATAGTCCTCCGGCATCGGGTAGGAGGCGTACTCCATCATCCGCCGCGAGGTGTTGATGTGGAGCGAGCGGTAGGCGGAGGACATCCCGTTGTCGTTCATGTAGCGCCAGTTGCCGCCCACCTGCGAGCCCTTCTCGAAGCAGTCGAAGGGGATGCCGCGCGCGGCCAGCACCTGGCAGGCGGCGATGCCCGAGGAGCCTGCGCCGATGACGCACACCGAGCCCATCTCGCGCGGGGTTCTACACGATTCGTGACGCCCCCGTCAACTTTTCCGGCGCGACGTAGCGAGACGAGTCGTATGCTCGCGTGTTCCCATGGGCGTGGCGAAGATCACGACGCTCGCGGCGGCGGCGGCGCTCGCCTGCCTGCTCGCCGCGGCCCCGGCGCAGGCTCGGCGCGACGTGCCGCGCGGCTTCTACGGCGCGGTGCTCGACGGCGCGGTCGCGCAGGCGCCGGACGCGCAGTGGGCGCGCATGGCGCGCGCGGGAGTCGAGTCGGTGCGCACCGTGTTCTCCTGGGAGGCGGCCCAGCCGTCACCGGGCGCGCCGCCCAGCTTCGAGCGCACCGACCGCCTCGTCGCCGGCGCGGTCGCGCACGGCATCGAGCCGCTGCCGGTCGTGATCTACGCGCCGCAGTGGGCGCGCGCGGACCCGACGGTGCTCGAGTCGCCGCCGCGCGACCCGGCCGAGTACGCGAGCTTCCTCGCCGCCCTGGTGCGCCGCTACGGCTCGTCGGGGAGCTTCTGGGCCGAGCATCCCGAGCTGCCGCGGCGGCCGCTGCGCTACTGGCAGGTGTGGAACGAGCCGCAGCTCCGCTACCAGTGGTACACGCCGGACTTCGCGAAGGGCTACGGCGCGCTGCTGCGCGCGGCGTACAAGGCGGTCAAGCGGGCCGACCCCCGCGCCAAGGTCGTGCTCGCAGGCGCCACGAACCTCGCCTGGGACGCGCTCGACGAGCTCTACCGCAGGGGCGGGATCCACGGCTTCTTCGACGTCGCCGCGCTCCATCCCTACACGAGCACCGCCGAGCGCGTGCTGCGCGCAGTGGCGCTCTTCCGGGCGGTGCTGCGCCGCCACGGCGACGGCCGCGTGCCGCTCTGGATCACCGAGCTCGGCTGGCCGGCGTCGAAGGGGAAGGTGAGATCCGGCAACACGCTGCAGACCACCCCGCGGGGCGCCGCCGCCCGCCTCTCGCGCGCCTACGACCTGCTAGCGCGTACGCGGCGGCGTCCGGCCTACGGCGTGAGCCGCGCCTACTGGTACACGTGGGCGTCCTCCTACGAGGGCGGGATCTCGATCTTCGACTACACGGGCCTCTACCGCTACGCCGGAGGGCGGTCGCGGGCGACGCCGCAGCTCGTGGCGTACCGGCGGAGCGCCCGCCGCCACGAGGGCTGCGTCAAGTCGGCGGCCGGCGCCTGCGTACGGCGAGGCGGGTAACTTGGCGGCCTCTGGACCCTGAGGACAGGAGGGGAAGAATGAAGACACTGGCGAAGGCGCCCATGCTCGCGGCCGTCGCCTTGCTGGCGCTGCCGGCCGGGGCGGGCGCGGCCGCGCGCGGCTTCCACTTCGGCGTCGCGGCGGGCGAGGTGACGAGCAGCTCGGCCGTGCTCTGGGCCCGGGCCGACAGGCCGGGCTCCTACATCCTCGAGGTCTCGACCGACAGGCGCTTCCGCCTGCACGTCGCGAGGCGGCGGGTGGCGGCGCGGCCGAGCCACGACAACACGCTCCAGCGGCGCGTGCGGGGCCTGAGGCCCGACACGACATACTGGTACCGCTTCGTGAAGGGCAGGCGCCACAGCGACCTCGGCCGCTTCCGCTCCGCGCCTTCGCCGCGCAAGGCCAAGACGATCCGCTTCGCCTTCTCGGGCGACGCCGACGCCCAGCCGGCCCCCGGGTCGACGAAGCCGTTCTACAACCTCTTCCAGGCGTACCGCGCGATGGCGCGGGCGGGCAACGCGTTCAACATCAACCTCGGCGACACGATCTACTCGGACTCCGAGGTGGGCGGGACGCCGCCCGCGCTCAGCGTGCGCGCGAAGTGGGCGAAGTACCGCCAGAACCTCGCGCTCAGGAGCCTCCAGCTCCTGCGCGGCTCGACCGGGGTCTACTCCCACTGGGACGACCACGAGTTCGTGAACGACTTCACGCGCGCCGAGAGCGGCGAGAAGATCTACGCGGACGGCGTGCGCGCGTTCCGCGACTACGCGCCGGTCAGGTGGACGGCCCGCGACGGGCTCTACCGCACGTTCCGGTGGGGGCGGAACCTCGAGCTGTTCTTCCTCGACGAGCGCTCGTTCCGCAGCGCGAAGGCGTCCGCTAACCACGTCTGCGACAACCCGCGGACCGGGAGCCCGGATCTCGCGCCGACGGCGCCGCAGGCGACGCGCTCGCTGTTCGCCGTGGTGGTGCCGTCGCTCGCGGCGCCCGTGTCGCAGCAGTGCCTCGACGCGATCGACGACCCGAGCCGCACCATGCTCGGGCGCGCGCAGCTCGCGCGGCTCGAGCGCGCGCTCGCGGCGTCGACCGCCAGGTGGAAGGTGATCGTGAACGAGGTGCCGATCCAGCAGTTCTACGCGCTGCCGTACGACCGCTGGGAGGGGTACGCGGCTGAGCGCGCAGAGCTGCTCGACTGGCTGACGAAGCACACCAGGAACGTGACCTTCGTGACCACGGACGTGCACGCGAACCTCGTCAACGACGTGCGCTTCCAGACGCTCGAGCAGGGCGGCCCGAGGGACAGCGGGATCACCGAGTTCACCGCCGGGCCGGTGGCGACGATGACCTTCGCGAAGGAGATCGACAGCGCGACCGGCCAGGCCGGGAGCGGCAAGCTCGTCACCGACGTGTTCTTCAAGGGGGCGCCGCCGAACGGAGTCGGCATGCGCTGCGCCGCCACCGACGTGTTCTCGTTCGCGGAGGTGACGGTGACCGCGAGGACGCTGACGGTCGACTACCGCGACCAGGACGGCAGGCGGATCCCCGACTGCGGGCCGTTCACGCTGAGGGCCAGGTAGCGCGGCAGGGCGCCCCGCCGCGCGCGCGGGGCGCCCTCAGGCGCCACCGGGCGCGTCCTCGGCGAGCAGCCGCCCGAGCAGCTCGTCCGTGGCGCGCGCCGCGCGGTCCCAGGTCAGCTCGCGCGCCCGGGCGAGGCCGGCGCTCGTCAGCCGGTCGCGCAGCTCCGCGTCGTCGAGCAGCCGCTCGAGCGCGGCGGCGAACGCCTCCGGGTCCTCGGGGTCGGCGAGCAGTGCCGCGCCGCCGGTCGTCTCGGGGAGCGCCGCCCGGTCGGCGGCGACGACCGGCGTGCCCGCGGCCATCGCCTCGAGGCAGGGGAGGCCGAAGCCCTCATACACCGAGGGCATGACCAGCGCCTCGGCGTTCGCGTACAGCCCGGGCAGGTCGCGCTCCGCGACGTACCCGAGCGGGCGGGCGGGCGGCTCGCGCTCGGCGCGCATGTAGGCGCGGCCCGCCCCGGCCGCGACGAGGTCGATCCCGCGGGCGCGGAGCATCCTCGCGGCCGCGTCGAGCGCTGCGAGGTTCTTACGCGCGATGCGCGTGCCGACGGCGAGGACGTAGGGGCGCGGCAGCTCGAGCGCCGTCGGCTTCGGCGCGCCCGGGCGGAAGCGCTCGCCCACCCCATCCGGGATCACCGTGACGCGCGCGGGGTCGATGCCGAGGAGCTCCACGAGCTCGCGCCTGCCGAACTCGGACACGGCCACGAGGTGCCGCGCGCGCCGCGCGATGACGGGCAGGAGCGCCCGCTGCCACGCCGCGTACGCGCGGCCGTACCACTCGGGGTGGCGCAGCGGCGCGAGGTCGTGCACGACCACGACCGCGCGCCGGTCGGCGGCGGGCGCGAGGTTGGCCGGGCAGTAGACGAGCTTCGAGCCGCGCGCCCGCAGCGGCAGCACGACCTGCTCCCAGGCGTGACCCGCGCGGTGGGCGAGCGCGCGCGGCGGGCGCGCCACCGCGTAGCGGCCGGGCGCGAGCGCCGGCAGGCGCTCCGAGAGCTCGATCGCCACTCGCTCGACGCCGCCGATCTGCCTGCGGACGGCGGCGCGTGCGTCGATCGTGACGGGAGCGCTCATACGCGCTCGGCCTCGTCCGGGGGGCCGCCGACCGGCTCGAGCGGCTGCCTGCGGGCGGCTCGCAGCGCGGCGAGCTGGCGGCGCTCGCGCTCGCCGCCGCGACGCAGCAGGCGCTTGAGCAGGGCGCGCCCCGCGAAGGTGAGCGCCTGGGCCGCGTCGTCGAGGCGCGCCGCGCGCCGGCCGAGCCGGGCGGCGATCACCGCGCGGCGCTGGCGAGCGAGCAGCTCGAGCGGCTCACCGCCGAACGCGCGCGCCGCCGAACGCGCGCCCGCATGGAGGACACGCGCCGCGGGCCAGTACCAGCACTCGATGCCCGCATCGGCGGCGCGGAGTCCCAGGTCGAGATCCTCGCCGTACATGAAGATGCGCTCGTCGAAGGGGCCGAGCCGCCGCAGCGTCTCGGTGCGCGCGACCAGGCAGCAGCCCACGAGCCAGCCCACGCGCCCGGGGCGGCGGGAGCGCCAGGGCTGCGCGAGGCGCCGCAGGGGCGCGGGCAGCGCCGCGGGCGGGATCAGCGCCATCGCGAGCTCGGGCGCGCTCCCGGGCCGCGGGTGGGCGGTGTCCTGGCGCGAGCCGTCCGGGTTCAAAACCGCTGGCGCGAGCAGCCGCTCCGGCCCGGCCCGCAGCTCCGCCGCGAGCGCGGCGAGCGAGCCGTCGACGAGCTCGACGTCGGGGTTCGCGAGCACCGTGACGGGCTCCTCGACCCGCTCGAGCGCGGCGTTCGAGGCGCGGCCGAAGCCGACGTTGCCCGGTAGCTCCACGACGGTCGCCCCGGCCGCGCGCGCGAGCGCGGCGCTGCGGTCGCGCGAGCCAGAGTCGGCCACCACCACGCGCGCGCCGGGCAGGTGGCGCGCGACGGAGGCGAGCAGAGCGGGCAGCTCGGGCTCCGAGTCGTGGGCGGCCGGCCCCCGCCGGTGAAGTTTA
>JADGHQ010000132.1 GCA_019683805.1 Thermoleophilaceae bacterium | reverse complement strand
CGGGGCGCTCCACGCCCGCGGGCAGCCGGCCCTCGGCCTCGAGCTTGTCGAGGTGCGCGGCGAGCGTCGCGCGCATCGCGGCGCCCAGGAACGGCCGCGCCTCGGCGGGCACGTCGTCCCAGGCGCGGTCGAGCAGCTCGTCGACCGTGCGCGCCCCGCCGTCGAGCGCGGCCACCAGCCGCCGCTCGCGGTCGAGCCGGTGCTCGATGTACTGCGAGACCTTCGCGTGCGGGTCGCGCACGACCGGCCCATGGCCGGGGCAGATCAGATCGAGGTCGAGCGAGCGGAGCCGCTCGAGCCCCTCTAGGTAGGCGGCGAGCCCGCCGCCGTCGGCGGAGATGAACACGCTGCCCGCCCCGAGCACCGCGTCGCCGCTGAAGCAGACGCGGCCGAGCACGAGCGCCACGTGGTCTTGGGCGTGACCGGGCGTCGCGAGCGCGCGGAACGGCCCGACCTCCTCCCCGTCCCTCGGCCGCACCACCGGCACGCCGCCCGCCAGCTCGGCCAGCGCGGGCGCGCCCTCGTCGTGATCGGGGTGGCCGTGGGTGATCGCGATCCCCTCGATCCTCCCCCCGGCCGCCCGCAGCACGGCGTCGAGGTGGCCGGCGTCGCGCGGCCCCGGGTCTACCACCCAGCCGCGGGCGACATAGGTGTTCGTTCCCTCGAGCGTGTAGGCGGACGGGTTCGGCGCGACTATCCGCACCACGCCCTCGGCTATCTGCTCCGGCGCGCCCGCCAACCTGGCGCGACTGTACCGTCTCGGGTTAGGCTGCCGGCGGGTTCCCCGTCGAGGCAAGGAGGTGGCATGGCCGCCGAAGAGCTGATGTGGAAGTCCGCGACCGAGCAGGCGGAGCTCGTGCGCAGCGGCCAGGTGTCCGCGCGAGAGCTCGTTGAGGCCTGCCTCGCGGCGATCGAGCGCCGCAACGGCGAGCTGAACGCGGTGGTGACGCTGTGCGCCGACGAGGCGCTCGCCGAGGCCGAGCGCGTGCGCCCGGGCGACGCGCGCCCGCTCGCCGGCGTGCCGATCCTCGTGAAGGACCTGATCGCGCTCACCAAGGGCGTGCGCACGACGATGGGCATGCGCGCGCTCGGCGACTGGGCGCCGGACGTCGACAGCTCCACCGTGCGGCGCCTCCGCACCGCGGGCGCGATCGTCGTGGGCAAGACGAACACGCCGGAGCTCGGCATCCTCCCGGTCACCGAGCCGCTGCGCTTCGGCCCGGCGCGCAACCCCTGGGACACCTCGCGCACGCCAGGCGGGTCGTCCGGCGGCAGCGGCGCCGCCGTGGCCTCGGGGATGGTCGCGCTCGCCCACGGCAACGACGGCGGCGGGTCGATCCGCATCCCGGCGGCCTGCAACGGCCTCTTCGGGCTCAAGCCGAGCCGCGGGCGCGTCTCTTGGGCGCCCTTGTTCACCGAGCTGGTCGCGGGCTTCGCGACCGACGGCGTGCTCACGCGCACGGTGCGCGACACCGCCGTCGCGCTCGACGTGATCGCGGGCTACGAGCCCGGCGACCCCTACTGGGCGCCGCCCCCCTCCGCCCCGTTCGCCGAGGCGGTCGGGCGCGACCCCGGGCGGCTGCGGGTGGCGCTCGCGACGAAGGCCCCGAACGGCGTGCCGGTCGACCCGGAGTGCGTCGCCGCGGCGGAGAGCGCGGCGGAGACGCTGCGCGAGCTCGGCCATGAGGTGACCGAGCTCGAGGCGGAGGTCGACCCGGCCTACACCGAGCACTTCCTGCGCGTGTGGTGCGCGCAGACCGGCGCCGACGTGCGCGGCCTCAAGCAGCTCACCGGCGTGCAGATCGACCTCGACCAGCTCGAGCCGCTGACGCGCGAGATGTACGAGCTCTCGAACGGGGTCACCGCGACCGACTACCTCGAGTCGCTCGAGCGGGTGCGCGGCTACTCGCGCGAGATCCTGCGCTACTGGGAGAACGCCGACGTGCTGCTCACCCCCACCCTCGCCAAGCCGCCGATCGAGATCGGCGCGCTCGACCCCGACCCGGGACAGCCGGCGCTCACCATGCTGATGAAGGCCGCCGCGTGGGTGCCGTTCACGCCCGCGTGGAACGCGACCGGCCAGCCCGCCGCGTCGCTGCCGCTCCACCAGAGCGCGGACGGGCTGCCGATCGGCGTGCAGATCGTGGGCCCGCCGGCCGGCGAGGAGCTGCTGCTGTCGCTGTCCGCCCAGCTCGAGCAGGCGCGCCCCTGGGCCGACCGCTGGCCGCAGCCCGCGGCGGCGTAGCGGCTACGCGCCGCGGGTCCACCCTGGGCGGGCCTCCGGCCGCGGCCGGCGGCGCGGCGGGCCGCGCGGGGCCCCGGCGCGCGGGGCCGGGGCCCCCGGGGCGCCGGTGCG